>JAFACP010000014.1 GCA_023425455.1 Pseudomonadota bacterium
GGCAGGTAGTCGTTGGGCCAGATAATGGCGGCGTGTTTCATGGTTCACCTCGTGATGTTGTCTGATGAGGTGATGGTGCGCCTGCGGGTGGTATAAATCTAATGACGATGTTTTATAATCGTCATCACGGTTCATGATATCAGTGCAGGTAAAATACCCCCTCTTCCGGCAGGAAGAGCTGGTTGTAGCGCAGCTGGAAAGCGTTTAGCTCCTGCGGGTCGGGCTCCATCTCACGCATAAAGCCGAGCGTCAGGCGGATTTGCGCGTCGGTGATCGGCGCGGCAAGGCGGGCCTTACGCAGCAGACGATGCCAGCTGTGCAGATTCTCCTCGCTGCCATCGACGATGCAGACCTGCCAGATCAGCAGCACCTGCGCGGCATTCTGCAGGTGCGCCTCGTCCGGGCGCTCAAGGTAGCGGATAAACTCGGAGCCAGCCGTTTTACCAAACTGGTCGATCATCGACTCAACCGGAACCGGCGTGATCCCCAGCCGTTCGCTTAAGCGTTTGATCGCCCGGCGGGAATCGGAGGTCAGCACCCGAAAACCGACCACAAACACCACGGCAAGCGTTGCCAGCATTATCCAGACCATGCGTTCTCCTTAAATCAGCCGCTCATCATAGCGGGAAACGCACGGCCCCGACAGCAGGCAGCGCCAGATTAGTGACCTGAAGAAAGGGAAGAAAACCATGAAAGCAGACCTGCGTACGCTGGATCTTAACCTGCTGAAAACCCTGGATGCCCTGCTGGACGAGCGTAGCGTCACCCGCGCGGCGGCGCGCCTTTCCCTGACTCAGCCAGCCGTCAGCGGAATGCTGAACCGCCTGCGGGACAATTTTGACGATCCGCTGTTTATCCGTGCGCCGCACGGTATCGTGCCAACCTCGCGCGCAGAAAGCCTGGCCGCCCCGATAAAACGCATTCTGGCGGATATTGATGTCCTGTTGCAGCCCGTCGAATTTGATCCGCGCAGCGCCCGCCTCACCGTTACGCTTGCCGCCACCGACTACGCGCTGCGTGCGGTGGTGGTCCCGTTTATTGCCGCCTTAAAGGTGCAGGCTCCGCATATTCGCGTGCGCGTGGTGCCGGTTGAGCCTGAGCGACTCGTCGCGCAGCTTGAGCAGGGGAAAATCGACCTCGCCCTGATGACGCCGCACACTACGCCGGACGAACTGCACCACCGCGCCCTCTATGACGAACGCTACGTCTGCATGATGCGCGCCGACCACCCGGACGCCGAAAAACCGCTGACCTTAGACCGTTTCTGCGCACTGGAGCACGTACTGGTCTCTTATGAAGGTGAGGGGTTTCACGGCGTCACCGACGACGCGCTGGCAAAAATTGGCCGCCAACGCCACATCGGGCTATCGGTAAGCAGTTTTCTGGTGTTGCCGGACGTGCTGGCCATCAGCGATATGATCGCCGTGGTGCCGGAGAGGATGGCGGAGAATCGGGCGGAGATGTTTATCTGCGATACGCCTGTCCGGGTGCAGGGCTTTACCAAAAGCATGGTCTGGCACGGGCGTACACATCGTAACCCTGCGCAGGTGTGGCTGAGAGGACTGTTGCTGGAGACGAGCCAGCGTCAGTCGGCAGAGAGATAAGAAAGGTTGAGTCTTTATGGTGATGTTTCAGAGCGATATTGCACTCTCAATATGAACATTAAATGTATAAAGTCGGTTAATAATATATATAAATATTATACAACGCCCGCTATTTAACGCTTCTCACCCTTCTTATTATTATCTGCTCCGCTAAAACGCATTTATACGGGTGGTGCTTACAATAATGTTAACGCCATGCAGTTATTGCAACTTTAAGATTTTTCACGAGATATTCTCTTTTCTTTCCCATTCACTTCAGGAGTAGTATCAAAATTCATTAACCAGAGACCAGGAGCGTATTTTATGCCTGTGAATGAAAGGATAAAGCCGACATCAGGAACGGCAATAAGCCCAGGAGGGATGAACAAAGTCGTCGTTGTCCCGCTACTCATTCTTCTTTCTGGTTGTCCTGGAGATAAATTAATTACCTCCCAGCGCTCTGTATTTATTTTTGGCGACGCACTTTGTTTTAGCGTAAACAGAACGGAAATATTAGATCATTACAATGTTTATTATTATCCAAAGGGGAAATATACGATTATTGAAAGCAGTGACGACATAAAACTTTCGTACCCTGACACATGCTTTAAATTTAATCTTAAAAAGGGTTATCGATATAATATCTACTATGGCCTCAACGGTAAATACTATACGGACTCATTGTTTATTGATAATGATGGGAACTGATGAACATATAATTACCAGCATATCTATTTTTATATGATGAAAATGGAGTTCAGGTAGAAAGAGACTGTCTTAGTCGAGACAGAGAAAGTGTCGATAGTTTCACAGGAAGCATGACAGGGACGCGGCAACACGATCTTATACAGCGTCAACCATAAAAAAGCCCGGCATCATACCGGGCAAACGTCACCTGCATACTCAGGCTGCTTTCAGTTTTTGTACCCGCTTCTCACGACGAATTTTACGTTCTTCCAGTACCGCGACCATCGCCATCAGAACAATACAGCCAATGGCTGCGGCATCCAGCGCGGCGAAGGTGCCCGCCCAGCCGGTGAGGCCAAACACCGGCGTGCCGTCGGCGATCATCCCGAGACCCAGCTTGGCAAAGCTGTCGCCAATCAGATACGCGAAGGTGCCTTTAATCCCGTCGGCTGCGCCGATCGCTTTTTTCGGGACGAAGCCCACGGCCGCCACGCCAATTAACAGCTGCGGACCAAACACCAGGAAGCCGAGCGCAAACAGGGACGCCAGGTAGACATACTGGTTGCTGGCGTGCTGGTAGACGCCAAGTGTTGCGATAATCAACGCCAGCGCGACGCAGGCCACCAGCGCGCGACGACCGTTGGCAAGATCAGAGAGCCAGCCCCACAGCAGCGTGCCGACCAGCGCGCCCACTTCAAACAGGGTAAAGCCCTGAATCGCCACCTCTTTAGAGAGCTTCAGCTCCTGGAAAGCATAGACGGTCGACCACTGGTCAATACCGATACGCACCACGTACAGGAAGATGTTGGAGAAACAGAGCAGCCAGATCACTTTGTTTTTCAGCACATACTCAACAAAGATCTGCCATTTGGTCATCGCGTTTTCTTCGGTCTCTTTGTCCTCTTCGCTGACCTCTTCGCCGAACAGCTCTTCCACTTTGCCGAGGCCGTACGATTCCGGGGAGTCGCTGCCGAAACGCAGGCCGATAAAGCCGACAATCAGGGCAATAATCGACGGGAAGATAAACATGCCGATCACGTGGCCGTCGAACAGATAGTTCGCGCCGAACAGCGCCACGCCCGCCGCACCTGCGCCGCCGAGGTTGTGAGAGATATTCCAGAAGCCGAGGAAGGTGCCTCGCTTACGTCGTGGCGTCCACTTGGTGATGGTGGAGTAGCTACATGACCCGCCGGTGCTCTGGAAAAAGCCGCTCAGGGCATAGAAGGCGATCATCATAAACAGGCTGACGGAGCCCGCGCCCATGCTGGCGCTAAAGCCCAACATACAGATAGCAGAGAGGATCAGCATAAACGGCAGGAACTGCTTGGTGTTTTTGCCGTCAGCGTAGTAGGAGACCAGCGTTTTGCCGACGCCGTAGGTAATGGAAAAACCCAGCCCAATCATCCCCAGCTGGGTCATGCTCAGCCCGTAGGTGGAGATCATGTCGTTCTGCGCAATGTTAAAGTTCTTGCGGATCAGGTACATGGTCAGGTAGCCAATAAAGACCACCAGGTAGGACTGCATAAAGGGTTTGAACCACATTTTACGCCGCACGTCGAGCGGCAGATCCAGGGTCGGCTTACGTACCTGGTTTAAGAAGGCCAGCATGGTTTGCTCCTGAGCTGATTTTTATACCTGCGAATGGCAGGCATTGTAAAAATCAGCCGGGAGAGTTACCTGAGACAGCGTCCAGGTGAAACCGGGAAAATTTCTTAGATTTGCGCCGTTCGCGGCGAAAAGGTGAGGCGCATCACGCTTCACGCGGCGACTGCGCATTGAGAAACGGCAGCAACAGCAGCGCGGAAACCCCAGCGGCAATGGCGATCACCGCGAAGAATCCGCTCCAGTGCCAGGTGTCGATCACCCGCGCCAGCGGCCAGCCGGAGAGCGATGCGCCGAGGTAGGCGAACAGCCCGACAAAGCCCGTCGCCGCACCGGCAGCCTCTTTGTGCGAACACTCCGCCGCCGCCATGCCGATCAGCATCTGCGGGCCAAACACGAAAAAGCCGATGGTGAAGAAACACGCCGCCTGCATCACGTAGCTGGCAAACGGCATCAGCCACAGCGAACCGACGGAAAGCAAAATCCCGGCGGCGAAGACAAGATTCATCGGGCCACGGTTGCCGTTAAACAGTTTATCCGAGCCCCAGCCCGCCACCAGCGCGCCGATAAACCCGCCCAGCTCGAACATCGTCACCGCCGAGTTGGCGGTCACCAGGTCCACCCCGAGCGTTTCCGACATATACAAATTGCCCCAGTCGTTGATGGCCGCCCGCACCACGTAAACCAGCACGTAGCACAGCGACAGCAGCCAGATATAGGGGTTCAACAGCACGTAGCGGGTGAGGATCTCTTTACGCGTCAACCCTGCCCCTTCCTGCTGCTGGGCGACCTCCAGCTCGTCGTGCCGCCAGTCGCCTACCGCAGGCAACCCCACGGTCTGCGGCCTGTCGCGCAGACGCCAGCAGAGATACAGCCCGGCGAGGATCGCCAGCCCGCCGGCAATCATCATTCCGGTCCGCCAGCCGTAATGCAGCGCCGCTGCGCCCACCACCATCGGGATCAGCGCTCCGCCGACGTTATGGGCGGTATTCCACACCGCCCACCAGCCGCCGCGCTCGTTGCGCGAGTACCAGGCGGTAAGCAGGCGGGCGCAGACCGGCGCGCCCCAGCCCTGGAAAAAGGCGTTCAGCGCCCACAGCAGGGCAAAGGCCCACAGCGAGGTGGAAAAGCCAAACAGGATATTGACCACCCCGGTGGCAATCAGCCCGATGCCCATAAAGTAACGGGCGTTGGAGCGATCGCTGACAATCCCGGAGACGAACTTCGACAGGCCGTAAGTGATGTAAAACAGCGTCGCCAGCAGGCCGATGTCGGTCCGCGTCATCACCCCGCTGGCAAGGATTTCGGGCGCTGCGGCGTTAAAGCTTTTGCGGGTGAAATAAAACAGCGCATAGCCGAGCCAGATGGTGAGCAGAATATGCCGCCGCCAGTAGCGGTAACGGGCGTCGATTTCCGCCTTGCTGCCGAGCGGCGCGGCATCGGCTGGCGTTTTCAGGAACCGGAGCATGGTAAGTCCTTATGCATATCGCAGCGGCAGGCTGACGCTGACGCGCGTACCGTGGGTACAGGAGAGGGTCAGTGTGCCGCCGAGCGCCGTAACCCGTTCGCGCATCCCGGCCAGCCCAAACCCCTGCTGACCTGAGCCGGGGGGCAGGCCACAGCCGTCGTCTTCAATTATCAGCATCAGCCGTTCGTCCTGCTGCCAGCCCTGCAGCGTCACCGCACTGGCGCTGGCGTGCTTGACGACATTGTTCAGCCCCTCCTGACAGACGCGAAACAGGGTGACGCGCTGGCTTTCGCTGAGGGCCGCCTCGTGAATACGCCAGTCGAGATGGCTGACCATTCCACGGCTTTCCAGCTCCATCTCACGCAGCAGGGAGCGCACCGCCTGCTCAAGGCTCAGATCGTCCAGCTGGCGCGGGCGCAGCCGCCCGAGCAGACGCCGCACCGAGTCGTATACCCCGAGCGAAAGCTGCTCGATATGCGCCCCGCCCTGCCTGACGCCGGCATTTTCCGCCGCCAGACGCTGCACAATGCCGGCCTGGGTACGGATGGCGGTGATGGTCTGACCGATATCGTCGTGCAGCTCGCGGGCGACGTCCCGCCGCACGCTCTCTTCGGTCTCCAGCAGACGCTCGGCCAGACGGCGATTGCGCGCCAGCTCCGTTTGCAGGGACTGGTTAAGCTCGCGCAGACGCTGAATACCCGCCCCGAGCAGGAGCCCGGTCAGGCTCTGCGCCAGCAATGAGAGCAGTAAATCAACCGGGTGATCGTGCCAGGTCTGGCTGGCGATCAGCGCGATGGCGTTCATTAGCGCGGCAATCAGCGCCCCCTGCCAGCCGTAGTGCCAGGCGAGAGCAATGATCGGCAGCGCCAGACAAAACGGCGTAAACCGCGAAAGCTCGGCGGGCAGGCCGAGCTGCAGCCAGAGGCTCACGGCAAACAGCAGCAGATACCCGATCAGATGCCGGGCGCGCCAGTTCACCGGCCGGGAAACCAGCGCCGGACCCAGCGGCTGCCAGACGGTGCTGGTGAGGTAATGCCAGAAAACCAGACAGGTGGGCGCCAGCGTCAGGCCGCCGGTGAGGGTCAGCAGCAGGACGTTGAGGATCGCGTTGTCACCTACCCAGGGCAGGGACTGCAGCAGCGCGGCGGCAATCAGCGTCGCCCCCTGACGCAGCAGCGTGCGCCAGTCCCGCTGGTGGCGGTAACGGGAGATCAGCGCCACCGGCGCGAGGGTGAGCACGCTTCCGATCATCAATAAGGGCAGATGCGCCAGCGCGACCTCGTGCGCCAGCCAGATCAGCATAAGCCACTCTGCCCCGAGCAAGACCGGCCAGTAGCCGCGCGGACATTGCAGCATCAGCCCCAGCCGCAAGCCAAAGGGGAACAGCAGCACCGCCAGCGCCGGTTGGGTCACCAGATGCAGGCTGATGCTCCACAGGCAAAACCAGGCGGCAGAGAAGATAAAAAAGCTGGCGAGAACGGCGATAAGCCGCGAAAGCAGCGAGGTCATTGCCAGCTATCGAACATACGGCGCGCCAGCTCGACGTCGTTGCTGACGCTGAGTTTTTCCATCAGGTTGGCACGATGGACATGGACCGTTTTTGGTGATAACCCCAGCTCTGCGGCGATCTCTTTTACCGCCATCCCCTGCGCGAGTTTCTCCGCCACCTGACGCTCGCGTCGGGTAAGCGGATCCTGGCGTCCTGCCGCCAGCTTGATGGCGATATCCGGCGTCAGGTAACAACCGCCGGTCGACACGGTGCGTACCGCCGCGATCAGCTCGTCCGGGCTGCAGCGTTTTGAGAGAAAACCGCGGGCTCCTGCGTTGAGCGCCTGCTCCACCAGCGCCGGGCTGTCGTGGACGGAGAGCATGATCGTCGCCATCCCTTTCGGTAACTGGCTTAACAGCTCCAGCCCCGAGAGATCCGGCATCGAAATATCGCAGATACAGACCTGCACCCCGCGTCCAGGCAGGCCCGCGAGCGCCTCGCGGCCTGAGCCAAACTCCGCCACCACCTGAAAATCAGGCTCCAGATTCAGCAACTGGGCAAAGCCGGAGCGGACGATAAGGTGGTCGTCAATAAGAGCGATGGTGGTCATGGTGCGTTCCTGACGGGATAAAAAACGCGCTTACCTTATCGATAAGCGCGTGGGTGTTCAAGCCTTGAACAGTCAGGCAATACCGGTTGTGACCATAAACGTGCGGGTTTCCTGTGGTGCGAGCTGGAGCAGCGACCCGTTTCGCTGCGCCGCCAGAAATCCTTCCGGACGGCAGGTGGCGGGCAGGGCGAAGGCCGCCACCTGCTGATCGCCGTTACAGAGGATCCAGCGGGTGACATAGTTAAATGCCTGGCTGGAAAAACGGGTGACGAACGTGGTGCCATCCGGCGCGATCATGCGAAACTCAGGGTTATCGGTGTAGCGATCCAGCCTGTCGGCGAAGAAGACAATTTCAGGATCGTAATAGTCCGGTTCACTGAGGCAGGTCAGCGATGCCTCTCCCTGCAGCAGGCGCTGGTTAAACGCCTGCCATTGCGCCGTCGGTTTCACGTGCGCCGGTATCGACTCACGCAGCGCCAGCGCCTCATCCGGCACATTCTGGCTGAAGCTCGCCCCGGGGATATAGGCATAGTTCATGTGGCACATGTACTGCAGCGGCATCGCCACGGAGGCCAGATTGGTCACCGCCATCTGAATATCAAACAGCGCGCGCGCTTTTCGCATCACCACCGCAGGCTGAGCCTGATAGTGATGACCGAATCCCATCACATATTCGTAGCATCCGCCGAGGCGCAGTGTGTCGCCCTCCAGCTCCAGCCAGGCTTCATCCATCGCGGCGCAGGCCATTTCACCGTGCAACGGATGTGTATCCTCCGGCGACGGACAGCCGTTCGCCAGCAGGCCGGAGTGGAAGGCGAAGCAGCCGTAGGTTGCCACCACCTCCGTCGCCGGTTTCGGCTGCCGGAACATGTTACGCATGGTCAGGTCGTGGCCGTCAAAGTGGGCCTCCCAGATCATCTGCCCAAGCCAGGGCAGGATCACCAGATAACCACGGCTGTTTTTGATTTTCAGCCCCTCCACACCGCTGGCGTAACGAAACGCCGTCACCGTGAAATCAGCATTCTCCAGCAGCGTTTTGGGGCAATCAGTAAACCCTTCCCGCCACAGCATGATTCGTGTCGTCATCGTCACTCTCCTCAGGATGCGGTCACTTCAGCCAGATCGCCGCGGACTTTGCTTTCACGCCAGAAATAGACGCCGACATAAACAAAGCACAGCATGGAGACCAGGAACGACAGCTGCAGCGAGTGGAACATATCCGCCACATACCCCTGCACTGCCGGAACGACCGCCGCGCCAACAATCGCCATCACGATCACCGCGCCCGCCATTTCGGTGTGCTCATTGTCCACCGTATCCAGCGTTCCGGCATAGATGGTTGCCCAGCAAGGGCCAAACAGCACGCTCACCAGCACCGCGACGTACACCGCGCTAAAGCTCGGCACCAGCGCGACATAGGCGAGGAACAACGCCCCGATCACCGAGTAGAGGATCAGCACTTTTTCCGGGTTAAAGCGCGTCATCAGGATGTTGGCGATAAATTTGCCGATAAAGAAGCAGGCGAAGCTGTAGACCATAAAGTTAGAGGCATCGCGTTCGTTGATATCGCCCAGCTCCAGCGCCAGACGGATCGTGAACGACCACACCGCCACCTGCATCCCCACATACAGGAACTGCGCCACAATTCCGCGACGAAAGCGCGCATTGCTGGCCAGATAACGCAGGGTATCCATCGCCGACGGACGCTTATGCTGCGCCGTTTGCGCCACTTTACAGGTCGGGAAGCGGGTCAGCAGAAACAGCACCATCACCACCACAAGCACCATAATCATGTACTTGTACGGCTCAAGGGTGTTTTCCAGCATCAACAGCTTGAACTGGTGGATCTGCTCGCTGTTCATCCCGGCCATCTGCTTTTGCAGACTCTCACCTTCGGAAAAGACCAGATATTTCCCCAGCAGAATACCGGAGGCGGCGCCAATCGGATAAAACGTCTGGCTGATGTTCAGACGCAGCGTGGCGTACGCTTTCGGGCCAATCATCGAGCTGTAGGTATTGGCGGCGGTTTCCAGGAAGCTCAGGCCAATCGCAATGGCGAAAATCGCCGCGAGAAACATGGTGTAGGTTGCCATGTGCGAGGCCGGGAAAAAGAGCGTGCAGCCTGCGATATACAGCGTCAGGCCGATTAATATTGCCACCTTATAACTGGTGTTTTTAATCACCAGAGACGCCGGAATAGCAATTAAAAAATAACCGCCATAAAACGCACTCTGTACCAGCGCTGACGCAAAGTTACTGAGTGAGAATACGCTTTTAAATTGCGTAATCAGAATATCGTTTAAGGCGGCTGCGCATCCCCATAGCGGGAATAAACAGGATAACAAAATAAACTGGAACAGAGGGGTTTTATTCAGATAACCATCAGGCATCTGAATGATGTTTTTATCGTTCATAGTGCTACCTTTTACAGTGCAGGAGTATTATTCGTTTAGGGAGAGAAACTCATTAAATTGTTCGATGCTCGGATAAGATGATTGGGTGCCTTTCCCGGTCACGCTAAACGCAGCGAAGAGAACGGCCTTCTTCATGGCGGCTTCAACATCGCCGCTCTGGACGTAATAGTGGGCAAAGCAGCCGATAAATGCGTCACCCGCGCCGCTGGTATCTACCGCATTGACCCTGAACGCCGGAATATGCACTTCCTGGTCTCGCGTCATCCATAGCGCGCCTTTTTCGCCCATGGTGACAATAATATTATTCAGCCCTTTATCGAGCAGCGAACGGGCCGCAGCACGAATATGATCGTAGGTATCTACCGGCATACCGGTTAATATTTCCAGCTCGGTTTCATTCGGCACAAAGAAATCACATTTACAGGCATAAGACATGTCTAATTCGCGTAATGCAGGCGCTGGGTTTAATAACACTTCGATGCCATGTTTTTTGCCAAACTCAATGGCGTGATAGACCGTCTCCAGCTGTACTTCGAGCTGCAGAACGATCAGCTGGCATTTTTTCAGGTCTTCCGCCGCGCGATCGATATCTTCCGGCGAGAGAAACTTATTCGCCCCCTTAATAATCAGAATGCTATTACTGGAGTTGGCATTGACGAAAATCGGCGCAACGCCGCTGCTGGTGCAGGGGACTTTTTCCACATAGGTGGTATTAATGCCCCAGGATTCGAGGTTACGAATGGTGTTATCTGCAAAAATGTCGTCGCCAACTTTTGTCAGCATCAGCACTTTGGAGTTGAGTTTAGCGGCAGCCACGGCCTGATTCGCCCCTTTCCCGCCACAGCCGATTTTAAACGCCGGGGCTTCCAGCGTCTCCCCTTCTTTGGGCATCTGGTTGATATAGGTGATGAGATCCACCATGTTGGAACCAATAACCGCGATATCCATTTTGCTACCTCTCAGAAACAATCACACAACAATGATATTTAAATAACATTATCATGTTACTTTAGTATCATTTGTGACTACGATCGCGATTGGAAGAACAATTTGTTGATTATTTATTGATCTACGCTGCGTGTTGTTGATTGCCGACGCAATGCTATTCCAGGTCACAATTAACTGAAATAACACTGTTTACAGGCAGAAAAACGCACATCAATGCACTTTTATTTCGCCCCCGGCAGACGTATAGTAAGGCAGCAATGAGATGTTCCTTCAGGAACCAAAATGTTACCAACGGAACATTTGCAACATGAATCGCGGAGAAGGTGCATGGAAACCAAGCAAAAAGAACGTATTCGTCGTCTGATGGAGCTGCTGAAGAAGACAGACCGGATCCATCTGAAAGAGGCGGCGCGGATGCTGGAAGTTTCTGTGATGACCATTCGCCGGGATCTGAGCCAGGACGATGAGCCCCTGCCCCTGACGCAGCTCGGCGGCTAAATCGTGATGGTCAGCAAGCCTGCAAGCGCACCTCAGGCGCCGCTGGCGCTTAAAAAAACGCATCATCGCGACGATCTGCCGGTGGCCTTTCTGGCGGCGGGGCTGGTGAGCGAAAACGACCTGGTGTTCTTTGATAATGGCCCGGAGATGGCGCTGGTGGTGGCGATGATCCCGGATGAGATCGCCTTTACCGCCATTTGCTATTCCCACCGCGTATTTATGGCGCTTAATGAAAAGCCGAATGCGACGGCAATCCTCTGCGGCGGCACCTACCGCGCCAAAAGCGACGCGTTTTACGATGCCAGTAACCCGTCAGCGCTGGACTCGCTCAACCCGCGTAAAGTCTTTATTTCCGCGAGCGGTATACATGAACATTTCGGCGTCAGCTGGTTCAACCCGGACGATCTTGCCACCAAGCGGAAAGCGATGGATCGCGGTCTGCGCAAGATTTTGCTGGCGCGGCACGCCCTGTTTGATGAGGTGGCACCCGCCAGCATTGGCCCTCTGTCGACCTTTGACGTTCTGATTAGCGACCGTCCGCTACCGGCAGATTATGCCACCCACTGCCGGAACGGCTCCGTCAAGGTCATCACCCCGGACTCAGAGAGCGACTGAGCTACTCAAAAAACACCGCAATTTTATTAAACATGGTCGGATCGGACTGGTTACGCACCACGTTGGTGACATCTTCCAGCTTATCGATCTGGGCAATCATCTGCTCGAGTCGCTGATCGTCATTCACCAGCAGCCAGATACGGCTGGAGTCGCTGCCCTGAATCGGTAGACAAAGGATACCCTCGACGTTGAACGCGCGGCGGGCGAACAGCCCGCAGACGTGGGTCATAACGCCCGGATGGTTGCGAACGGTGAGTTCCAGAATGACGTTTTCATGTTGTTTCTGCATGGCTTATTCCCCCACCATTTCAGTATTAGCCGCCCCTGGCGGAACCATCGGATACACTTTTTGCTCAGGATCGATGCGCACGTGGATCAGCGCCGGGCCCGGGCGAGAGATCGCCTCCTGCAGCGCGGCCTGCGGATCTTCTTCGGCATTCAGATCGCAGGTCTGCAGGCCAAAACCGGCCGCTATCTGCATAAAGTTGATCGTGCCCGGGTAAGTCGCGGCAAACACCCCCTGCTGGTAGAACAGGCTCTGCTGCTGATGTACCAGCCCCAGCGCTTCATTGTTCATCAGAATAATTTTCACATCTAACTGGTTTTCGGCGGCGGTCGCCATTTCCTGAATGTTCATCATCAGGCTGCCATCGCCGGAGAAGCAGATCACTTTGCGATCCGGGTTCGCCAGCGCTGCGCCGACCGCAGCCGGCAGACCAAAGCCCATCGTTCCCAGACCGCCTGACGTGAGCCACTGCCGCGGACGGTTCAGGGGATAGGCCTGCGCGGTCCACATCTGATGTTGCCCCACGTCGGTGGTGATGATAGCGCTGTCGTCCACGCAGGCGGCCACGGCGTTGATCAGCCCATAGTGGCTCAGCGGGTCGCCCCCGGTCGGAATCGCACCCGGGAATTCCCGTTTCAGATCGGCAACCAGCGTGTGCCAGTCAGCACGGTCGATGGCGTCGGTCTGTGGGAGCAGCCGGGACAGCACCTCGGCAACATCGCCCTGAATGGCAACGTGTGGCTGCTTGATTTTCCCCAGCTCCGCGCGATCGATATCCACGTGGATAATTTTTGCGTTCGGACAGAACTGCTCGGTTTTGCCAATCGCCCGGTCATCAAAACGCGCGCCGAGAACAATCAGCAGGTCGGCCTCCTGCAGGATGTAGTTGGTGCTGCGGGCGCCATGCATCCCCAGCATCCCGAGAGAGAGCGGGTGCGCTTTTGGCAGCATACCCAGCGCCATCAGCGTCATGGTGGTCGGCAGGCTGGCTTTTTCGGCGAGCTGTCGTACCGCGTCAGAGGCGTTGATCGCCCCGCCGCCGAGGTACAGCACCGGACGTCTGGCGGCGTTAATCATCGCCGCCGCGTCACGCACACTCTCTTCGCTAAAGACCGGCGCAGGCGCCCGATCGCCCGGTTCAGGCAGTGTTTCGATCTCGATTTCTGCGGTCTGGACATCCTTAGGAATGTCTATCCACACCGGGCCGGGACGGCCGGACTGCGCAATACGAAACGCATCGCTGATAACCTGCGGCAGCTCGGCGATATCGCGAACTAAGTAGTTATGCTTGGTGATGGGGATAGAGATACCGTAGGTGTCCACTTCCTGGAATGCATCGGTACCGATCATTGAGGACGGCACCTGGCCGGTAATGCAGATCAGCGGAATGGAGTCGAGGCGCGCATCGGCGATGGCGGTCACCAGGTTGGTCGCCCCGGGGCCACTACAGGCCATACAGACTGCCGGTTTGCCCTGCGTGCGCGCCATACCCTGTGCGATAAACCCTGCGCCCTGCTCGTGGCGCGCCAGGACGTGGCGGATCCGGGTGCTTTGGCTTAACGCATCGTACAGCGGCAGCACGGTTCCGCCAGGGATCCCCGCCACGGTGGTGATGCCCTGCCGTTCCAGTAAATGAACGATTAACTGCGCGCCGGTAAAACGCGTTTTGGTGGATGTTGTGCCCGAACTTGCCATGCTCCAGTCCTTTTCTTCTGGGCCGAC
>JAFACP010000050.1 GCA_023425455.1 Pseudomonadota bacterium
CGCTTAAGCCGCGGTATGGAAGAGCGCAGAGAGATCCTCAACCTGCTGCATGAAGGTGGGTACAGCGTGGTAGATCTCTCTGACGATGAAATGGCGAAGCTGCATGTTCGTTACATGGTGGGAGGGCGTCCATCGAAGCCGCTTCAGGAACGTCTGTTCAGTTTCGAGTTCCCGGAATCACCAGGGGCGCTGCTTAAATTCCTGCATACGCTGGGTACGCACTGGAATATTTCGCTGTTCCATTATCGCAGCCACGGTACTGACTATGGTCGCGTGCTGGCGGCATTTGAACTGGGTGAGCACGAGCCTGATTTTGAAACGCGTCTGAATGAGCTGGGCTATGACTGCCATGATGAAACGCATAACCCGGCGTTCCGGTTCTTCCTTGCAGGCTAGTGGTTAGGCAGTATCTGCCAGAACGCATCGATAAGCGGCTCCTGTAGCCGCTTTTTTTGTGCGCATACGCCCAGTTCGAACGGCGTTTTCTCATCGCTGCGCTCAAGGATCATCACACGGTTGCGTACCGGTTCCGGGCTGTTTTCCAGCACCACTTCCGGCAGGAGCGCCACGCCGCAGCCAAGCGCCACCATAGAGACCATGGCTTCATGGCCGCCGACTGTGGCGTAGATCAACGGATTAGCGATCTTCTGGCGGCGGAACCACAGCTCAATCCTGCGGCGTACCGGCCCCTGATCGGCCATGATAAACGGAACCGTTGACCAGTCGGGCTTTTCCGCCGATACCTGATTACGTACCGGGCAGGGCAGCGCGGGAGCGATCAGCACCACCGCAAGGTTTTCGAGCATCGAGAACGCCACTGCACCGGGCAGCGTTTCCGGTTTGCCGGCAATCGCCAGGTCGGCCTCTCCCGTGACCACTTTTTCCATTGCGTCAGCGGCGTCGCCGGTGGTGAGTTTGATTTCGACCGACGGATGTTCAGCGCGGAAGCGGTCAAGAATGGGCGGCAGGTGGCTATAGGCCGCCGTAACGGAACAAAAAATATGGAGTTCGCCGGAGAGCGAGGGCCCCTGCTGATCGATGGTGTGACGTAACTGCTGGTACTGCAACAAGGTTTGCTGGGCAAACACCCGGAGCTCATCCCCGGCTTCCGTGAGCGTCACCGTACGGTTATCACGCACAAACAGCGGCTGGCCGAGATCGTCTTCCAGACGCTGGATCTGGCGCGACAGCGTTGAGGGGCTGACGTGCATTGCCCGGGCACTGCGGCCAAAATGACGGCTCTCCGCCAGATGTAGAAACATTTTCAGATCGCGTAAATCCACCGATTTCACCCTGCCGTATTACATTGCAGATATTGCAACGTGATGTTGTGAATATATCAATTTCCGCAATAAATTTCCTGTCATATAGTAAGTTCATTCTCGCTCAGGCGAACCGAACAATAAGCACGACAACACAACATCACGAGGTATCACATGGCTAACTACTTCAACACACTGAATCTGCGCCAGCAGCTGGCACAGCTGGGCAAATGCCGCTTTATGGCGCGCGATGAATTTGCCGATGGCGCGAGCTATCTTCAGGGGAAAAAAGTGGTCATCGTCGGCTGTGGCGCACAGGGCCTGAACCAGGGTCTGAACATGCGTGATTCTGGCCTGGATATCTCCTACGCCCTGCGTAAAGAAGCGATCGCCGAGAAGCGCGCTTCCTGGCGCAAAGCGACGGAAAACGGCTTCAATGTAGGTACCTATGAAGATCTGATCCCGCAGGCGGACCTGGTGGTTAACCTGACGCCGGACAAACAGCACTCTGACGTTGTTCGTTCCGTACAGCCGCTGATGAAAGACGGTGCGGCGCTGGGTTATTCTCATGGCTTCAATATCGTTGAAGTCGGCGAGCAGATCCGTAAAGACATCACCGTTGTGATGGTGGCGCCGAAGTGTCCGGGGACCGAAGTGCGTGAAGAGTACAAACGCGGCTTTGGCGTACCAACGCTTATCGCTGTTCACCCGGAAAACGATCCGAAAGGCGAAGGCATGGCGATTGCTAAAGCCTGGGCTGCGGCCACGGGTGGTCACCGCGCTGGCGTGCTGGAGTCTTCTTTCGTTGCCGAAGTGAAATCTGACCTGATGGGCGAGCAGACCATTCTGTGCGGTATGCTGCAGGCGGGCTCTCTGCTGTGCTTCGACAAGCTGGTGGAAGAAGGTACCGATCCGGCCTATGCCGAAAAACTGATTCAGTTCGGCTGGGAAACCATCACCGAAGCGCTGAAGCAGGGCGGGATTACGCTGATGATGGACCGTCTGTCCAACCCGGCGAAACTGCGCGCATTCGCGCTGTCTGAGCAGCTGAAAACCATCATGGCACCGCTGTTCCAGAAACATATGGATGACATCATCTCCGGTGAGTTCTCTTCCGGCATGATGGCTGACTGGGCCAATGATGATAAGAAACTGCTGACCTGGCGTGAAGAGACCGGTAAAACCGCGTTCGAAACCGCACCGCAGTTTGAAGGTAAAATCGGCGAGCAGGAGTACTTCGATAAAGGCGTACTGATGATCGCGATGGTAAAAGCGGGCGTTGAGCTGGCGTTTGAAACCATGGTTGACTCCGGCATCATCGAAGAGTCTGCGTACTACGAGTCGCTGCACGAGCTGCCGCTGATCGCCAACACTATCGCCCGTAAGCGCCTGTATGAAATGAACGTGGTTATCTCTGATACCGCCGAGTACGGTAACTACCTGTTCTCTTACGCATGTGTTCCGCTGCTGAAAGCGTTTATGACCACTCTGCAGGCTGGCGATCTGGGCAAGGCGATTGCGGAAGGGGCGGTAGACAACGCGCAGCTGCGTGACGTGAATGAAGCGATCCGCAGCCACGAAATTGAAAAAGTGGGCCAGAAACTGCGTGGCTACATGACCGATATGAAGCGTATCGCCGTCGCTGGCTAATCACTCCTCGTTATCATCCGGCCCGGTAAGCGCCTCGCTACCGGGCCGTTTTTGTATGTTTCAATGCGATAACCGAATCGGAAACTTCATCCTGTTGCCCTCCCGGTCCCGTCATGACCCGCGGGACTTCCGCACAAAATTGCACTTCCCAGCCCTGTGGAAGCGGCGTTAGCGATGCCAGAATGTCCCTGGCCGGCAGGAACGGACGAACGTGCTTTGACCATGCCGGCACTTTCGCGTGCGAGGTAATCAGCAGCAACCCGTCTGGCGCGAGGTGATCAAAGGCACGGCGAAAGATCGTGGCCCGATCGAAATCCAGCGGTGACTCCAGGAAGGAGGCGACGATCAGATCATACTCACCGTGCGGAAAGCTGCGGGTTAGATCGCATCGCTGGTAAGTGATATCCACCCCGGTACGCCCGGCGTTGGCTGCAGCGTACTCCAGGGCCCGGTGGGAGAGATCGACCGCCGTCACCTGCCAGCCTCGTTTTGCCAGCCAGACCGAGTCGTCCCCCCGCCCGCAGCCCAGTTCCAGTGCGTTACCCGGCGCTAATCCCTCAGTAAAACGCACCAGAATTTTCCCCGGGATGCCGCTGGAGAGAGGGGACATGGCATCGTAATGCGACTCCCAAAATTGTTCCGGCGTCTGTTCCTGATTGTGCATATTCACCTCATCGTTAATGAAAAAAATCATGTAACAATAAAAGTAACATAAGATTTGTTTTGATCAATACCATGAGGGGAAAATATAAATTTCTATCATTATCAGTATGTTGATTAGTTTTTAGGTTTTTATCTCCCGGCAGGAATTGCACTTCACATCACATATGTAATATCGTAAGTTACATGAAAACAAATAACTCATTCTCAGCAACGCTGCACATCCTGCTGCACCTGCAGCAGATGGATAATCCTCTGACGTCGGAACAGATGGCCGCTTTTATTGATGGCAACCCGGCCTTCATCCGCAAGCTGCTTGCCGGCCTGAGGGAAAAAAATATTGTCTGTGCCACTAAGGGACATCACGGCGGCTGGCGGTTATGTCGGCCGGTGTCAGAGATTACGCTTTACGATATCTATATGGCGTTGGGCGAACCGGCGTTGTTTGCGCTGGGCAACCGCAGCGAAAACCCGCAATGCCTGGTAGAACAGGGGGTGAACCGGGTGATGTCGGCAACGCTTGCCGATGCGCAAGCGCTGATCCTCGATCGTTTTAAAAACCTGACATTGCACGATATCGGCGGCGAATTTATCAGCTACTTCAACGACAAAGGCCATAACCCATGATTGCTACCTTAACGACCTGCCTGATGATCGCCCTGGCAGCCAGCAGTATTTCGATAACGGTGACGCAGACGGAGCTGTTTGCCGCCTTTCGCGAATGGACGGCAAAAAAGAATGCGCTGGTGGGGCATCTTTTTCAGTGTTTCTACTGCTTAAGCCACTGGGTGGTTTTTGGCGGGATGGCGGTGTATCGTCCGGCGCTGTTAAACAGCGGTGTTGCTTTGATTGACTGGGTGATGACGGCGTTTGTCACCATCACCTTCGCGACGCTGATTAGCGGCCTGATGTTTAAAGTGTTCCAGGCTGCCATTAGCATGCATGTCATGAAACATGAGGCGCAGAAAACGCTGCAGGCAAAATAAAAATCCGCCTCTCTGGGTCAGAGAGGCGGTTGTGCATTATTTGCGGTACAGCACTTTGATGATGTGGTAACCGAACTGCGTGTGCAGCGGGCCGGTCGGCTCCAGTTCGGGGCAGGAGAAGACGACTTTATCAAACGCCGGCACCATCTGGCCCTGACGGAATTCGCCCAGGTCGCCGCCACGTTTACCTGACGGGCAGATGGAGTGTTTCTTCGCCAGCTTGCCGAAGTCGGCGCCGTTTTTAATCTGCTCCAGAAGATCCAGAGCCAGTTTCTCTTCTTTAACCAGAATATGCAGTGCTGCTG
>JAFACP010000074.1 GCA_023425455.1 Pseudomonadota bacterium
GGCATGGCGCTGGCGACTATCGTGGGTATCGGCCTGAGCCTGATCTTCAAACTGATCTCCGTCCTGCGCCCGGAAGAGGTGGTGCTGGATGCGGACGACAGCGAAAAAGCGCCGCATTGATCGTAAAACCGGGCGGGCGATCCGCCCGGTTCTCTCCTTGCAGGTTCCGTGCTAAACTCGTTGCCGATTTTATGTAAGACCTGGTTGAGGTACTTCTGAACGGACCGGCACAGCTCTCTCTGCCACTCTATTTACCTGACGACGAAACTTTCGCGAGTTTCTGGCCGGGTGATAACCCCTCTTTACTGGCTGCACTGCAAAATGTGCTGCGCCAGGCACACAGTGGATACATCTATTTCTGGTCACGCGAAGGCGCGGGACGCAGCCATCTGTTGCATGCCGCCTGCGCAGAGCTTTCCGCGCGCGGTGATGCGGTAGGCTATGTGCCGCTGGATAAACGTACCTGGTTTGTGCCTGAGGTGCTGGAGGGAATGGAGCATCTCTCGCTGGTTTGCATCGATAATATCGAATGCGTCGCGGGAGATGAGCCATGGGAAATGGCGATTTTCAATCTGTATAACCGCATTCTGGAATCGGGGAAGACCCGGCTGCTGATCACCGGCGATCGTCCGCCGCGCCAGCTCAATCTCGGGTTGCCGGATCTGGCGTCTCGTCTCGACTGGGGACAAATCTATAAACTGCAGCCGCTGTCCGATGAAGACAAACTGCAGGCGCTGCAGCTGCGGGCGCGGCTGCGGGGATTTGAGCTGCCGGAAGACGTGGGACGCTTTTTGTTAAAGCGTCTGGATCGGGAAATGCGCACCCTTTTTGACACCCTCGATCAGCTCGATCGCGCGTCGATTACCGCACAGCGCAAGCTGACGATCCCGTTCGTAAAAGAGATCCTGAAGCTGTGAGTCTGCCGGGCGGTGACGGCTGGCCCGGCAAAAAACTCAGGCACACTCCTTAAGCAAGTGCTCCACCAGCAGCGGAATCGGCCTTCCCGATGCCACGCTGCGTCCGTTCTCGCGCCACAGCGCCGTTCCGCTGATATCCAGATGCGCCCACGGGATCGTCGGCGGGCAAAAATGATGCAGCAGCCAGGCGGCCGATGCGCTGATTGCCGCATTGTTGCCCGGCGTGTTGCACAGATCGGCGATAGCGCTGTCGGTCTGTTTTTTCAGCCGCGCATCCAGCGGCAGAGACCACACCTCGTCTCCACACTGCTTACCTGCGATCACAAGCGCCTGTCGTAACGACTCATCCTGCGTCATCAGCCCGCTCAGTTCATACCCCAGCGCTTTCACTACCGCGCCGGTTAATGTCGCCATATCAATAATGTACCGGGCCTGCGGATGCCGCTGGCTGGCCCAGGCTATGGCGTCAGCAAGGACAAGCCGGCCTTCGGCGTCAGTGTTGTTGATCTCGACCGTTACCCCGTTACAGGCCCTGGCAACCGTGCCCGGTTGCATGGCATCCGGCCCGATGGCGTTTTCCGCCAGCGCCAGCACGCCTATGAGTCGAACCGGCAGATGCAGCTCAGCGGCCGTAAGCATCAATCCCAGGACGTTGGCCGCGCCGCACATGTCATATTTCATGGTGTACATGCCTGCACCGTCTTTTAACCACAGACCGCCGGTATCAAACGTAATTCCTTTGCCGACGTAACAGCGCACCGGGCCATCAGATCTGCCGTGATAGTGGATAGCCAGCAGGCGCGGCGGACAGGATGCGCCTTTGCCAACGGCGTGCAACAGGCCCAGGCCTTGCCTGATAATCTCGTCTTCATCGAGCACTTCGCAGCTCAGGGCCGGGAAGGCGGCACACAGTTTTTGCGCCTCGTCGACGACGCACTGCGGCGTACAGCGATCGGCTGGGAGATCCGCCAGACGCCGGGCGGCAACCATGCCATGGGCGATAGCCTGCTGCTGGTGGAGGAGCACCTTCAGTTTTTCCTGCTGTTCCGGCCGGCAGAGGGCGGTGATATGCCCCAGACGCACCGCCGTTTCGTCGCGCTTCTTCAGCTGCAAATCGCTGAGGTTGTGCGCCTGATTGAAGAGAAAACGCAGCACCTGCGCCAGCACCACATCGTCGATCCCGGTGACGTCCAGCGTCAGATCCGGGCTGACCGGGTTGGCCAGCAGCGGACGCAGTGCGGTGAGCAGACCTTCGGTCAGGCTATCCTGCCAGAGTGTCTCCGGCAGTAGCGTGATCCGGGCAAAGGGGGCGCAGCCAAAACGGCTGTCCGCGACCGCCTTCTGGTCGCGCATTTCCGCGATAAGCGGCGTATCCGGCAGAAGGGGGCAGGCTGTTCTGGCAATCAGATGGCTCTGCGGTCTGGCGTCTGAAAGCGTGGTAATCAGCTGACAGGTGATCATCATTATTCCTCGATTGGCGCGCGAATACGCGCGGCATAGGCCTGCATCCACGCCTCATCCACGGCGTGATAATGCGTTTTCTCATGCAGGCGTTCAGTCCGAAAAACGGTGAGGGGCTGGCGGGCCGTTGCCACCACAAAGGAGAAGGTTTTGATGTTGGTCGCCGCGCCGAATTCACCTCTATTGTTCATACATACCACGGAGAGATCGCCCGCGCGGCCAAAGCGCGACATCAGTTTGTCCTCCAGTTCGAAAACCACAGAATCGGCCGACTGCTGAGGCGACATGCCCTGCGCCATGCGGCGGACAATCTCATAGCTGGTGCACCCCTTCATCAAATCTTCACCGACGCCGGTGGCGGTGGCGGCGCCGATCTCGCTGTCGCAATAAAAGCCTGAGCCAATGATGGGTGAATCGCCGATACGCCCCCGCTTTTTCATAAACAGCCCGCTGGTGGAGGTGGCGACGCTCATCGACCCCTCCCTGTCGAGGCCGATGATCCCGACCGTGTCATGCCCGTCATAGGGGCTAAGCCCTTTATCCAGCGTCTCACGACAGCGCTTGCGATAATGTTGCATCGCGCGGTCTGTGAGCATGGTTTTGCCCGAAAATCCCTGGCTTAACGCCCATTCGCGCGCCCCCTGGCCAACCAGCAGGCTGTTGTAACGCTGACGGCTGAGGGCATGAGCCACCCGCACAGGGTTAGCGATATCCACCAGATTTCCCACGGCGCCGAAAGCCAGCGTGTCGCCGTCCATATAGGCGGCATCCAGTTCGACCTCGCCGTTCTCGGTGGGCAGGCCGCCATAGCCGACGGATTTATAAAGCGGAAAATCCTCCACGGCGGCAACGGCATCAACCACTGCCGCGGATACGCCTTTCCCTGCAGCCAGCGCGGACGCCGACTCCGTCACACCTTCCAGCGCCATTCGCCAGGTCGCGATAATTCCCCACATGCTTTACTCCTGTTTAGCCAGCGTGGCATTGGCGGACGTCGCGGTGGACATTTCCGCCGCGCGATACTGTTTGTCGACGATGCGCATAAACGGCAGATAGAGCATCGCGCCAATCAGCAAATTAATCAGTTGCATGATGCTGCCGCTAAGATGCCCGGTTACGATAAAACCGCTAATAACCGGAGGCAGCGTCCACGGAATAAATACCCCGGTTGTGACCGCCACCGCGCCGATTTTCATGGCGGCATATTGCACCGTGACCAGCACCAGCGGCACCAGATTGAACGGAATCAGCATGATGGGGTTCATGATCACCGGCAGACCAAAGAGGATTGGCTCGTTGATGTTGAAGACCGAGGCACCCGCGCCGAGTCTCGCGACTTCGCGCATGTTTTTACTGCGGGCGAAAATCAGCATCGCGATCACCAGCGATAAGGTTGTGCCAGCGCCGCCCATCCAGATCATGTCAAAAAACTGTTCGGTAATAATATGCGGCGGGGTGGTGCCTGCCTGAATGGCGGCGATGTTGTCAGTCTGATTTTCCATCCACAGCGGGCGAATAATGCCGTTGATCATCGAGCCGGAGTTAATGCCCACCGACCACAGAATGGTAATGCTGAAGACGGTCATCAGTGCGCCAAAGTATGACGTACCGTAGTGACGCACCGGTGTGGCAACAACCTCATAGATAAACTGATGAATGGTGCGGTAGTGGGTATTTTCGAAGACGATACGGATAATTAGCACCAGAATCATCACCAGCAGGGCCGGGATCAGCGCGGCAAATGACTCCTGCACCGCCGGCGGTACGCCGTCCGGCATTTTGATGACCAGCTTTTTGCGCTTTAGCCAGCAGAACAGCTCCGTCCACAGCAGGGAGCCAATCATCGCCACAAACAGCCCTTTACTGCCAATCCACTCTACCGGTATCACCGTGATGCCGCCATTTTCGGCGACTTTGATAAAAGGCGTCAGGATCAGGAAGGCGACCAGCGCCAGTATGCCGCAGGAGATGCGATCTTCCCCGTAGTGTTCCGCCAGGCGAAAAGCGACCAGAAAGCTGATGAACAGCGACATGGTCGAGAACACCGCGTTAAACGGAATTTCGATGATTGCGCTCCAGCTTTCACCAAAGGCCTGAGACATAAACTGCTGATACGTCTGGTTGGGGAATGAGGAGATCACCAGCAGTATCGAGCCGACGATAATAAACGGCATGAATGAGACATAGGCGCCACGAATGGCTCCCAGATGGCGCTGCTGTGCCGTTTTGGCCGCCAGCGGCATCAGTTTTGCTTCGAGAAATCCCAGAACATTGTTCATTGTGAACTCCGTACAAGATCGAGTGACGTTGTTTATGTTATGAGTGGATTATCAGTGAAGCCTGTGGTTCGAAAGGTGAAATGGGTCACATTGCCTTCGCGTTGTGAATATAAATCTCATAAGATTGGTTATATAAAAGCGGAGGATCCTGCGATGGAAATTAAACTGCATGCTAACGCCACCACCACGCCACGTATTCGTCGCTATCTTCAGCAGTCTACAAAAAGTGACAGGGAGCTGGCATCAGAGCTGGGGATTTCCATCACCACGGTCAGGCGCTGGCGAAATCGCGAGCAGGTTTCAGATAATCAAACCACGCCAAAAGTAATACACAAAGCACTGAGACAAGATCAGGTTGGGCTGGTGAACGCCCTGCGTGATGCCACGGGGATGCCGCTCGATGATCTGCTGCTTCTGGTGAATGACGGGCTGGGCATCCCGGTGTCGCGCGCAACCCTGAACCGCTATCTGCGACCGGCAGCGGTGAAGCAAAAGGGGGCGCCATTACAGGGCAAAAAAGCGCTGAAAGCAGGGCGGGTGCCTTCTCAACTGGTTGTGCATCATCTGCCGTTATCGCTGCATATGGATGATGGCGGGGAGATGCATCTTCTGTGGGCGCGTGAGCCCCTTAGCGGCTGGTGTTATGCGCGGCTGTATGCGGGGATTTCGTCTCAGCTGGTGACTCACTGGGCGCAGGCGCTGCTGGAGGCCTGTCCGGCTGATATACAATCTATTGAGACTGTTGGTGTTGATATCCCATTACCCGCCCGGAACATTTCCGTGAACATGCAGCCAGCTGCGCACCATGTCGTTCAGGTAGCACTTCCCTTAAGCGAGATGATTCCGCGGGTGAAGGAGGTACCGGCAAACCAGCTGCTTGTGCAGATTTGCGACTGGTATAACCGTGACAAAACGCAGAGAAAGTTGGGGGAAAGCACGCCGCAGGCGTTTCTGGAGTCTCTGCGGCGCGGTGGTTAGAGGATCCCGAGCACATTTTCCGGTGGACGGCCAATCCGCGCCTGGCCGTTGGCGACCACGACAGGGCGCTCAATCAGCTTCGGATTTTCCACCATCGCCTGGATCAGCATCTCTTCGGTTAAATACGGGTCGTCGAGATTGAGCGACTTGTAGAGATCCTCCTTCTGGCGCATCAGCTCGCGTGCGCTGCCCATTCCCAGCATATGCAGCAGCTGGCGTAGGGTCTGCGCGTCCGGCGGCGTCTCCAGATACAACACCACCTGCGGCTCAATGCCGTTAGACTTCAGCAGGCTGAGGGTATCGCGACTCTTGGAGCAGCGTGGGTTGTGGTAAATCGTAACCGCGTCTGTCATGAGATCTCCTGTATTACATTTTTTCGTACGGCTTAAAGCGTTGCTGCAGGCTTCTTAGCTGGTCTATCCGCGCGTCATAGCGCGCCTGCTGCAGGCTGCCAAGCTTGACCTGCGAGCTTGCGCTACTGAGCAGAGATATCGCCTGATCGAGACGGCCAACCAGCGCAAATCCTTCCGCGCGCGCGGCGAGCTCTTGATCCCGGTGTCCCGCCTGCGCCTGTGCCTGCGCAAGCAGATCCCAGCCGTTAGGGTCGTCTTTATTATTAAAGGTATAGCGATTCAGAATGTTGACCGCTTCATTTGCCTGGCCGCCCTGCAGGTAAGCATTGGCGAGGTTAAGCTGCAGTACCGGATTGTTGCGCAGATCTTTCGCCGCTTTCAGGCGATTAATCGCGTCAGGGGCTTTTTTCTGCCCGAGATCGATATCCGTGGCGAGGTCGAGATACCACGGGTTATTTGGCTCGGCCGCCAGCAGCGGCTGCAGCGCTTTACGCGCCTCATCATATTTACTGGCTTCCATTGCCTGCAGGGCGCGGCCATACTGCGCCGCGTTTTTCTCACGCACGTTGCCTCTCGCCAGCGCATCCAGCATGTCGTTGGTCAGCTGATTAAGCCCGGATTTATACATCCCAAGCGTTCTGACTTTCGCCATGAAGAAATCTTGCGATGATTGCACCACCACCGGGCGCATCTGGTTGGCACGGTTACGCGCATCCGAAAGACGACTCTCCGGCAACGGGTGGGTCAGTAAAATTTCAGGCGGACGTGAGGAGTAGCGGGCCTGATCGAGCAGCTTCTCAAGGAAACCAGGCATTGCCTGCGGGTCAAAACCCGAGCGCTGCAGAACCTGGATGCCAATGCGGTCTGCTTCCTGCTCGTTTTGCTGGGTAAAGCTGATCATGCCCTGACGCGTGCCGGCCAGCGTACCGGTCAGCGCCGCCATTCCGGCCTGAGGACTGGCCATCGCCAGCAGAATAGAGCCCAGTGCGCCAACCCACGTCAGCGGGGCATTGCGTTTCTGGTCTTCCATGGCGCGCGCCAGATGGCGCTGGGTAACGTGAGAAATTTCGTGCGCCATAACCGACGCCAGCTGGCTTTCGTTATCGGCGTAGCGGAATAACGCCGAATGCAGAACCACGTTACCGCCAAAGAAGGCGAAGGCGTTGATTTCGTCGTTATTGATTAAATAGAAGTGGAAGGGCGTTTTGACCGAATCGGCGTGGGCCACTAACCGCATGCCGAGTCCGTTAATATATTGCACCAACAGGGGGTCGTTAATCAGCGGAGCGCTACCGCGCAGCTGGCGAACATAGTAATCACCCATTTGCATCTCCTGACCAATGGAGAGCGTGCTTCCTGCTGAGGTGCCCATATCCGGTAATGAATCGGCCGAGTCAGCAAAAGCTGGTAAAACCTGACCGACCGACAGCGCGGCGATAAGTGTTGCAACCAGAGTTTTTCTTAACTGCCTGAACATAACCTCTGTCCTGTGTTTGGTTGTGCTAATTTGACCCGTGAACCTGTGTATCGTTCACCTTCTGTTGCTTTGCGAGTGTAGCCGTGTTGCGTCCTGATGAGAATCTTATTCCATCGCCTTTTGCGAAACGTTACATACCAGCAAAAAGCGAAAGTCTTTTTTGTGACAGTTAGATACAATTCCTCTTCTCCGTCCAGCCGTCAGATTCAGGGAAGGGTTGTATGCTCGAAATGTTATTGCAGTGGTACCGGCGACGTTTTAGTGACCCGGAAGCCATTGCGCTGTTGGTTATTCTGGTCGCCGGATTCGGTATTCTTTTCTTCTTCAGCGGCCTGCTTGCCCCGCTGCTGGTCGCTATTGTGCTGGCATATCTGCTGGAGTGGCCGACCGTCCGCCTGGAAAATATTGGCTGTTCTCGCCGCTGGGCCACCAGTATTGTGCTGGTGCTGTTTGTCGGCATCCTGCTGCTGATGTCGTTTGTGGTGATGCCCGTCGCCTGGCAGCAGGGGATTAATTTGATCCGCGATATGCCGGGTATGCTGAACAAGCTTTCTGATTTCGCCGCTACGCTGCCGCGCCGTTATCCGGCGTTGATGG
Organism: Pseudomonadota bacterium; assembly: GCA_023425455.1. Taxonomy (GTDB): domain Bacteria; phylum Pseudomonadota; class Gammaproteobacteria; order Enterobacterales; family Enterobacteriaceae; genus Enterobacter. The sequence continues at coordinate 8,063 of JAFACP010000074.1, forward strand.
ATGCCGGCATTATCGATGCCATGGCCGAAAACATGCGCGCCCGCATTATGACGATGGGCGACTCGGTGGTGAAATATTCGCTGGCCTCCCTCGTCGGACTGCTGACGCTGGCGGTCTATCTGGTGCTGGTGCCGCTGATGGTCTTTTTCCTGCTGAAAGATAAAGATCAGATGCTCAACGCCGTGCGCCGTATTCTGCCGCGAAATCGTGGCCTGGCAGGCCAGGTCTGGGAAGAGATGAACCAGCAGATCACCAACTATATTCGCGGCAAAGTGCTGGAGATGATTGTCGTTGGCGTGACGACCTGGATTGCGTTCCTGATCTTTGGCCTTAATTACTCGCTGCTGCTGGCGGTGCTGGTGGGGCTTTCCGTGCTGATCCCCTACATCGGCGCCTTTGTGGTTACCCTTCCGGTTGTTGGCGTGGCGCTGTTCCAGTTCGGACTGGGGACGGAGTTCTGGAGCTGTTTTGCGGTCTACCTGATTATTCAGGCGCTGGACGGTAATCTGCTGGTGCCGGTGCTGTTCTCGGAAGCGGTGAATCTGCACCCGCTGGTGATTATTCTGTCGGTGGTGATTTTCGGCGGGCTGTGGGGATTCTGGGGCGTGTTCTTCGCGATACCGCTGGCCACGCTGGTGAAGGCTGTTGTCCACGCCTGGCCGGATGCGCCAGTGGCTGAAAAGTAGCGAGCGCGGCCCGAAGTCAAAGGTGATGCAGTAAACAAAAAGGCAACTCAGGGTTGCCTTTTTGCAGGCGTTCAGGCGTTCTCTTTCAGCCAGTTCAGTACCACATCGTGGTGATTACTGGTTTTGAAATCATCAAACACATGCTCAACCTTACCGTTTGCATCAATCAGGAAACTGATGCGGTGAATGCCGTCGTAAGTTTTGCCCATAAAGGATTTTTCACCCCAGACGCCAAACTGCTCACATACCTGGTGGTCTTCATCGGAAAGGAGCGTGAAGTTGAGCAGCTCTTTCTCAGCAAAACGTGAAAGTTTCTCGGGTTTGTCGGTGCTGATCCCCAGCACTTCCACACCGACTTTTTTCAACTTATCCATGTTGTCGCGTAAACCGCAGGCTTGTACGGTACAGCCCGGGGTCATGGCTTTTGGGTAGAAATAGACCAGAACACGCTGTCCCTGGAAGTCGGTCAAATTTACTTGCTCGCCGTCTTGATCCGGTAAGCTAAATTTCGGTGCGATGTCACCGGCTTTCAGTGGGTTCATTACTCAACTCCATCTTGTTCATGCTGCGAATAATTGACGACGCTTATACTGCCTTGCGCGTGTAATTCTGTACAGAGGGCTTTGAACGCCTGCTCGATATTTGATGCATCCTGCGAGGCAGGGCTGTGTGCGGTAATCTGAATAAAAAGGAGAGGAAGTTCGCTGGTGTCGCTGGTCTGGGTGCGGGAAACCAGCTCAGCAATGTTCATCTGATGGCTGTCGAAAAGGGCCGTAAAGCGTTCGAT
>JAFACP010000103.1 GCA_023425455.1 Pseudomonadota bacterium
CGACTACGACCCACGGCTTATCGGTGCAATGAGTGAAGTTCGCAACCTGGTGGAGCCGGCAATTGCCCGCTGGGCCGCCGAGCGCGCCACTTCGGGTGACCTGGCGCAGATTGAGTCGGCCCTGAACGACATGATTGCCAATAACCAGGATCGGGATGCATTTAACGAGGCGGATATCCGTTATCACGAGGCGGTACTGGAGTCGGTGCATAACCCGGTATTACAGCAGCTTAGCGTAGCCATCAGCTCGCTACAGCGCGCGGTATTTGAACGAACCTGGATGGGTGATGAGGCCAACATGCCGAAAACGCTCCAGGAACATAAAGCGCTGTTCGATGCGATACGGCATCAGGACGGTGATGCGGCAGAGCAGGCGGCTCTCACTATGATCGCCAGCTCGACACGAAGGTTGAAGGAAATCACATGACATCTCGCTACATCGCAATTGACTGGGGATCAACCAATCTGCGCGCCTGGCTGTACCAGGGTGAGCAGTGCCTGCAGAGCAGGCAATCAGAGGCAGGTGTTACCCGCCTGAACGGTAAATCCCCCGATGCGGTGTTAGCAGAGATCACGCAACAGTGGCGAGATAGCGCCACACCGGTGGTCATGGCAGGAATGGTGGGCAGTAACGTGGGCTGGAAAGTGGCTCCTTATCTGCCTGTTCCTGCACATTTCTCTGCCATTGGTCAGCAGTTAACGTCCGTTGGCGACAATATCTGGATCATTCCCGGTTTGTGCGTCTCCCGCGACGATAACCACAACGTGATGCGCGGCGAAGAGACTCAGCTGCTCGGCGCACGCATGCTCTCCCCTTCTTCTGTCTATGTGATGCCCGGGACGCACTGCAAGTGGGTACAGGCCGATGACCAGCAGATCCACGATTTTCGCACCGTGATGACCGGTGAATTGCATCATCTGCTGCTGCGCCACTCGCTGGTGGGCGCCGGTTTACCCGAACAGGAAGCCTCATCGCAGGCCTTTGCTGCCGGGCTTGAGCGTGGGATAGCCTCCCCTGCCGTTTTGCCGAAACTTTTTGAGGTTCGTGCCTCGCACGTGTTGGGAAGTCTTCTCCGCGAGCAGGTCAGCGAATTTTTATCCGGCCTGCTGATTGGCGCGGAAGTCGCCACCCTGAGCGAACAGTTCGCCGGGCAGCAGTCCATCACCCTGGTCGCGGGTTCATCGCTGACCGCGCGTTACCGCCAGGCGTTTCACGCCATTGGCCGTGATGTGGCGGCGGTGGAAGGCGATACGGCATTTCAGGCAGGCATAAGGAGCATCGCTCATGCAGTGGCAAACTAATCTTCCTCTTATCGCTATTTTACGCGGCATCACGCCCGATGAGGCGTTAGCGCACGTTGGTGCGGTTATTGACGCCGGATTCGACGCGGTGGAGATCCCCCTTAACTCGCCAGAGTGGGAAAAAAGCATCCCGGCGGTCGTTGATGCATATGGCGAAAAGGCGCTGATTGGCGCAGGAACCGTGTTACAGCCGGAGCAGGTCGACAGACTGGCGAAAATGGGCTGCAGGCTTATCGTCACGCCGAATATCAACCCTGAGGTGATCCGCCGCGCGGTGAGCTACGGCATGACCGTTTGTCCGGGGTGCGCCACGGCGACAGAAGCCTTCACCGCGCTCGATGCCGGCGCGCAGCAGCTCAAGATTTTCCCGTCTTCGGCGTTTGGCCCGGACTATATCAAAGCGCTCAAAGCGGTGTTACCTGCCAGCGTGCCGGTCTTTGCCGTGGGCGGCGTGACGCCGGACAATCTGGTGCAGTGGATCAACGCCGGCTGCGCCGGAGCCGGGCTTGGCAGCGATCTCTATCGCGCCGGGCAGTCCGTAGAGCGTACCGCGCAGCAGGCGGCAGCATTTGTTAAAGCGTATCGAGAGGCAGTGAAATGAAAATAACGAAAATCACCACGTACCGTTTACCTCCGCGTTGGATGTTCCTGAAAATTGAAACCGACGAAGGCGTGGTCGGCTGGGGGGAACCGGTCATTGAAGGTCGCGCACGTACCGTTGAAGCGGCGGTGCATGAGCTGGGCGAATACCTGATTGGTCAGGATCCGGCGCGTATTAACGACCTCTGGCAGGTGATGTACCGCGCAGGTTTCTACCGCGGCGGCCCGATCCTGATGAGCGCTATCGCCGGTATCGATCAGGCGCTGTGGGATATCAAAGGTAAAGTGCTGAATGCCCCGGTCTGGCAGCTGATGGGCGGTCTGGTCCGCGACAAAATTAAAGCCTACAGCTGGGTGGGCGGCGACCGTCCTGCGGAGGTGATTGATGGTATCAAACAGCTGCGCAGCATCGGCTTTGACACCTTCAAGCTGAACGGCTGCGAAGAGATGGGCGTTATCGACAACTCCCGTGCAGTCGATCGTGCGGTGAATACGGTAGCGCAGATCCGCGAAGCGTTCGGCAATGACATCGAGTTTGGTCTGGATTTCCACGGCCGCGTCAGCGCGCCAATGGCCAAAGTATTGATTAAAGAGCTGGAGCCGTACCGTCCGCTGTTTATTGAGGAGCCGGTGCTGGCTGAACAGGCCGAATACTATCCGAAACTGGCTGAACAGACTCATATTCCAATTGCCGCGGGCGAACGTATGTTCTCGCGCTTCGAATTCAAACGCGTACTGGAAGCGGGCGGTATCGCCATTCTGCAGCCGGATCTCTCTCACGCGGGCGGCATCACCGAATGCTACAAGATTGCCGGCATGGCGGAAGCGTACGACGTGGCGCTGGCACCGCACTGTCCGCTTGGACCGATCGCGCTGGCGGCCTGCCTGCACGTAGACTTCGTCTCACGCAACGCGGTGTTCCAGGAACAGAGTATGGGCATTCACTATAACAAGGGCGCGGAGCTGCTCGACTTTGTGAAAAACAAAGAAGATTTCAACATGGAAGGCGGTTTCTTTAAACCGTTAACGAAGCCGGGCCTTGGCGTGGATATCGATGAAGCCAAAGTCATTGAGCTAAGTAAAAATGCGCCAGACTGGCGTAATCCGCTGTGGCGTCATGAGGATGGCTCTGTAGCCGAATGGTAAATGCGCGTGCTGCGCTGGCTGCGTTTTCTTACCCCGGTCACCGACGTTTGCCGGCTTCCGGGAGTGTGAAAACCAGCCGTCTGTTACCGGCACGAATTATTTAGCGCATTGCGGTTAAGTTTTTAATTAAAAAATCAAACACACCCTCTGTAAATTACAGGGCATGGTAAGCGGTCTCGCTATGCCCAAAATCTGGAGACAGATTGCGATGGATATTCCAGTTACTGCTACAAAAACAGGGCGTCGCCGTTACCTGACGCTGGTTATGATCTTTATTACCGTGGTCATTTGTTATGTTGACCGCGCCAACCTTGCCGTGGCGTCAGCCCATATTCAGGAAGAGTTTGGCATCACCAAAGCGGAAATGGGCTACGTCTTCTCGGCGTTTGCATGGCTGTATACCTTGTGCCAGATCCCCGGCGGCTGGTTCCTTGACCGTGTTGGCTCGCGTCTGACCTACTTTATCGCCATTCTTGGCTGGTCGGTGGCGACCCTGTTCCAGGGCTTCGCCAGCGGGCTGATGTCGCTGATTGGCCTGCGTGCCATTACCGGCATCTTTGAGGCACCGGCTTTCCCGACCAACAACCGGATGGTGACGAGCTGGTTCCCGGAGCATGAACGCGCCTCAGCGGTAGGCTTTTACACCTCCGGACAGTTTGTTGGCCTCGCGTTCCTGACGCCGCTGCTGATCTGGATCCAGGAGCTTTTGAGCTGGCACTGGGTGTTTATTGTCACCGGCGGGATCGGCATTATCTGGTCGCTGATCTGGTTTAAGGTTTACCAGCCGCCGCGCCTGACCAAAAGCATCAGCAAAGCGGAGCTGGACTATATCCGTGATGGCGGCGGCCTGGTGGATGGCGATGCGCCGGTGAAAAAAGAGGCGCGCCAGCCGCTGACCAAAGCGGACTGGAAGCTGGTCTTCCATCGCAAGCTGGTGGGGGTCTATCTGGGGCAGTTTGCCGTGACCTCTACCCTGTGGTTCTTCCTGACCTGGTTCCCGAACTACCTGACCCAGGAAAAGGGCATTACCGCGCTGAAAGCCGGCTTTATGACCACCGTTCCGTTCCTCGCGGCCTTCTTTGGCGTGCTGCTGTCCGGCTGGCTGGCGGATAAGCTGGTGAAGAAAGGGGTTTCGCTTGGCGTGGCGCGAAAAACGCCAATTATCTGCGGGCTGCTGAATTCCACCTGTATCATGGGAGCCAACTACACCAACGATCCGGTCTGGATTATGACCCTGATGGCCGTGGCATTCTTCGGCAATGGGTTTGCCTCTATCACCTGGTCACTGGTGTCGTCGCTGGCGCCGATGCGGCTGATTGGCCTGACCGGCGGAGTGTTCAATTTCGTTGGCGGTCTCGGGGGCATCACTGTACCGCTGGTGATTGGCTACCTGGCGCAGGATTACGGTTTTGGCCCGGCGCTGGTCTATATCTCTGCCGTGGCGTTGATCGGTGCGCTCTCCTACATCCTGCTGGTTGGCGATATTAAACGTGTAGGCTAAATCCCCGCGATGTTTTACCCTGATGCGATAACCGCGCATCAGGGTACTTTCATGAAACAGATCACCTTCGCCTCCCGCCATCATCAGCTCACCAATACCAACACCTGGACGCCCGACAGCCGATGGCTCGCTTACGATGTTCGCCCTTCCGGCGCGTCATTTACCGGCGATACCATTGAGCGGGTAAACGTTGAAACCGGCGAGGTTGAGGTGGTTTACCGTGCCATGAACAGCGCGCATGTCGGGGTTGTCACGGTGCATCCGCGGGAAGAACAGTACGTCTTTATTCGCGGGCCGGAAAACCCCGATTCGGCCTGGCAGTATGATTTTCACCATCGTCAGGGCGTCATTGCGCAAAACGGGCAGGTGCACAACCTGGACGCGATGGATATTACCGCGCCTTACACCGCTGGCGCGTTACGCGGCGGCAGCCACGTGCATGTCTTTAGCCCGAACGGCCAGTTCGTCAGCTTTACCTACAACGACCACGTGCTGCATATGCGCGATCCGCAATACGATTTGCGCAACGTGGGGGTAGCGGCCCCGTTCGGCCCGGTGACGCCGCCAGGGACTCATCCCCGCGAATATGCTGGCCGTTTCTGGAGCGTACTGGTGAGCCGTACGACCCCCAACCCGCAGCCGGGAAGCGATGAGATCAACCGTGCCTATGAAGAGGGCTGGGTGGGCAATGAACGTCTCGCCTTTATCGGCGACACGCTGTCGGTCAAGGGTGAAAAAGTGCCTGAGCTGTTTATCGTCGATTTGCCGAACGATGAGCAGGGCTGGAAGCGAGCCGGAGATGCGCCACTTCAGGGAACGCCGGAGACGATGCCCGCTCCACCTGCCGGCGTAACGCAGCGCCGTTTGACCTTCACGCACCAGAAGGCCTGGCCGGGGCTGGTGAATGTGCCGCGTCACTGGGTTCGCAGCCATCCGCAGGCCACCCAGATTGCGTTTCTGATGCGCGACGACAGCGGCGTGGTACAGCTGTGGTTAATCGCAGCGGAAGGGGGCGAGCCGCGTCAGCTGACCTATTGCACGAGCGGTATTCAGTCGGCATTTAACTGGCATCCGGACGGCAAGCAGCTGGGGTTTGTGCTGGAAAACCGCATTGCCTGCTGCGCGGCTGATAGCGGAGAGATTACGTTTTTGACGTCCGATCACGGCAATCCGCCGTCTGCTGATGCGGTGGTCTTTTCACCGGACGGGCGTTTTATCGCCTGGATGGAAGAGACTGACGGTTTCCGCCAGCTCTGGCTAACGGAAACCGATCCGGACTAGCGGGGCGGCATTGCTGCGGGCGGGATGACCGAGTTTGTCGCCAGATTTTCCCGCTCGCTTTTCTCGACGCGCGAACGTACGGAGTTGTCGGTGCGGAACAGATCCCAGGGCAGCAGAACGGTATCTGCCACTGCCGTGAACGGCATGTCCAGAATCACCAGGGATTTGGTCCCCCAGTTCGTCGTGTCATCAGAGATCATCGCTGCGCTGGCGCGCATCCCCGGATATGTTCCTTCTTTACCGCCAGTGTGAGACATCACGCTCGAACACCCGCAAAGTAAAACAACCCCGCTGAACGTCGTCAGCTTTATCAGAACATTTTTCATCATCACTCAGTCATCATTAATGGCACGGCATCGGCCTGCAACTCAGGGTTATAGCGGGCCTTGTGCAAAATGAATAGCCCGAAAACCCTGCTCTGTGGCAACCATCGCAATTTAACCCTTTGTGCTGTAGTCCCAGTCTATGCAAGCTGCAAGAAAGTGCAAAAAAAAGTACGTTGCTGGCGCTTGAAAAGGTCAGTTCGGCACCCATTTTAAGAATGTAGCCCGGGAACGGACACGCCTGATGGGTGTTCGGGGCGCAATGGCCTGTCCATGGTGGAAGGCTCTATTTCTCGCTGATTTCAGGAGTATGACTTTATGCGTAACTTCGATCTTTCCCCGCTGTACCGTTCTGCAATTGGTTTTGACCGCCTGTTTAACCATTTAGAAAATAACCAAAACCAGAGTAATGGTTACCCTCCCTATAACGTTGAGCTGGTGGACGAAAACCACTATCGCATCGCAATTGCCGTCGCCGGTTTTGCCGAAGACGAACTGGAGATCACCGCCCAGGACAACCTGCTGGTCGTGAAAGGCTCTCATGCTGCGGAGCAGAAAGAACGTACCTACCTTTATCAGGGCATCGCCGAGCGCAACTTTGAACGCAAGTTCCAGTTAGCCGAGAACATTCATGTTAAGGGCGCAAACCTGGTCAACGGACTGCTGTTTATCGAACTGGAACGCGTCATTCCGGAAGAGAAAAAACCGCGTCGTATCGAAATAAACTGATTGCCCGGGACGCGTAAGCGGCCCACAAAGAGATGCTTGCCGAAATGGGAGCATATGCGGAGCCCGATGGGATCTGCAGGAACAACTGCACAGCAACATTGTGCGACTCGCTTCTTAGAAGGAGAAAACCTATGCGTAATTACGATTTATCCCCTCTGCTGCGTCAGTGGATCGGTTTTGACAAACTGGCTAACGCCCTGCAAAGCACCACCGAACAACAGACATTCCCGCCGTACAATATTGAAAAGAGCGACGACAACCACTATCGCATCACGCTTGCGCTGGCCGGTTTCCGTCAGCAGGAGCTGGATATCCAGCTCGACAACACGCGCCTGACCATCAAAGGGGGGCCGGAAAAACAGGAAACAGAGACCAAATGGCTGCATCAGGGGCTGGTGACACAGCCGTTTAGCCTGAGCTTCACCCTTGCCGACCATATGGAAGTCTCCGGGGCCACCTTCACCAACGGGCTGCTGCACATCGATTTGACCCGTAACGTGCCAGAAGCGCTCGCTCCGCAGCGTATCGCCATCAGCGAACGCCCGGCGCTGAACAGCTGAGTGCCGTGACGCCCGGTTGCGAACCGGCGCCCGTTTACGACTGTTAAACCCCGTTTCGGCGGGGTTTTTTGTGCGCCATCGCCCATACAATCAGGCCCGGCTCTGCGAGAATCCTCAGCATAACTAAGGTTATGCACAGGAAGTGGATCATGAGTGATATCGCGTTAACGGTTAGCGTGTTGGCCCTGGTCGCGGTTGTTGGCCTGTGGATCGGAAACATCAAAATCCGGGGCGTCGGGTTCGGCATTGGTGGCGTGCTGTTTGGCGGCATTTTTGTCGGCCATTTTGCCGACCAGCTCGGACTTGTGCTCAGCGCCGAGATGCTGCATTTCATCCAGGAGTTTGGCCTGATCCTTTTCGTCTATACCATCGGGATCCAGGTCGGACCGGGCTTTTTCGCTTCGCTGCGTGTCTCCGGGCTACGGCTCAATCTGTTTGCCCTCGGGATTGTGATATGCGGCGGGCTGGTGACGGCCATCCTGCATAAGCTGTTTGATATCCCGCTGCCTGTGGTGCTGGGTATCTTCTCCGGGGCGGTCACCAATACCCCGGCGCTTGGCGCGGGACAGCAAATCCTGCGCGATCTCGGTATTTCACCTGATATTGTCGACCAGATGGGGATGAGCTATGCCATGGCCTATCCCTTTGGTATTTGCGGCATCTTGCTCTCCATGTGGCTGATACGCGTGCTGTTTCGCGTCAACGTCGACAAAGAGGCCCGGCAGCATGAAAGTACGCTGACGAACGGCCATGCGTTGATCAAAACCATCAATATTCGGGTCGAAAACCCTAATCTGAACAATATGGCGATTCAGGACGTGCCGATCCTGAACAGCGCCACGATTATCTGTTCGCGACTGAAGCGTGATGACATGCTGATGGTGCCCGCCCCCGGCACCGTGATCCGGTCAGGCGACCTGCTGCATCTGGTTGGCCAGCCGGATGATTTAAACAATGCGCGGCTGGTTATTGGTCAGGAGGTAGACACCTCGCTCTCCACGCGTGGAACCGATATGCGCGTTGAACGCGTGGTGGTGACAAACGAGCAGGTACTGGGGAAGAAAATACGCGATCTGCAGGTAAAAGAGCGTTATGACGTGGTCATCTCCCGCCTCAACCGCGCCGGGGTAGAGCTGGTCGCCAGCCCGGCGGCCAGCCTGCAGTTTGGCGATATCCTCAACCTGGTTGGCCGCCCCTCTTCGATTGACGCCGTGGCCGATATGGTCGGCAACGCCCAGCAGAAACTGCAGCAGGTGCAGATGCTGCCGGTGTTTATCGGGATCGGTCTGGGGGTGTTGCTGGGCTCCATTCCGCTGTACGTGCCGGGCTTTCCGGTGGCGCTCAAGCTGGGACTGGCGGGGGGGCCGCTGATTATGGCGCTGATCCTCGGCCGTATCGGCTCTGTCGGCAAGCTGTACTGGTTTATGCCGCCGAGCGCCAACCTCGCGCTGCGTGAGCTGGGTATTGTGCTGTTTCTGGCGGTTGTTGGGTTGAAATCCGGCGGGGATTTTGTCGATACCCTGATTCAGGGGGACGGGATCAGCTGGGTGGGTTACGGCATATTTATTACCGCCATTCCACTGCTGAGCATGGGGATCCTGGCGCGAATGCTCACCGGAATGAACTACCTGACTCTCTGCGGCATGCTGGCTGGCTCAATGACCGATCCACCGGCGCTGGCATTTGCCAATAATCTGCACGCCACCAGCGGCGCGGCGGCGCTCTCCTATGCGACGGTTTACCCGCTGGTGATGTTCTTACGCATCATCACCCCGCAGCTGCTGGCGGTGCTGTTCTGGGGGATGGGTTAACAGGGTTTCAGGGGGGATACGCCGCAGGTGGTAGTCCACCTGGTAGTCGCGGGTATTGCGAAACATCACCGAATAGTTAAGAAATTCGCCGCTGTCGCTGTAGGAGAGGGAGGTAATACGCAGCAGCGGCGTCTGCTCCACCACGTTCAGATAACCTGCCAGTGCCCTGTCTGCCAGCACCGGCGTCAGGCTCTCATAGTTGCCGCTGATGGACATTTCACACTCTTTCTCGATGTAATCAAATTTTGAGCCTTCAAGGTGCGCCAGCGAAAGATCGCGAAACAGCTTCACGGGCATAAAGCTGTCCTCCAGCATCAGGGGTTTCCCGTCCACGTAACGCACCCTGCGCGAAAAGTAGATCCGCTCGTCCACCTGGATACGTAGCTGGCTGGCGATAGCCGGCGGCGCCGGCATCACTTCAAACTGTAACACCTTGCTCTGCACCTCTTTTCCCTGCTGGCGCAGCACCTCCACCAGCCCGGTCAGGTTGGTGGTTTCATGGTGGACGTCTTTGCGTGCCACGAACGTACCGCTGCCGTGACGGCGTTCAACCAGCCCCCAGGCCACCAGCAGCGTCAGCGCCTTGCGAATGGTCATCCGTGCCACGCCGAACTCCAGCGCCAGCGCTTTCTCCCCCGGCAGCGGGCTGCCGATATTGTAATCCGAAGAGTTCAGCCGCAGCCGCAGCCGATCGGCAATGGATTTGTAGATCACCTGTAGACCTCTCTGCCCCCGTCAGCGGGTGAATGGGCTCTTAACATGTCCAGATTTATAGCGAAAAGTAGACCTGATTGACCTCATTAAAACCATGAAAGCGATCACGGAACGCAGCGGCTTGTCCTGTTTGCCGGAACGTAAATTCATATCCTCAACCCAGGCCAGTAAAAAAACATAACGGCCGCTTCTCCCTACAGGTTGTTACATGAGGATTTAAAAATGCTCAGTCAAATACAACGTTTTGGCGGCGCGATGTTTACGCCGGTCCTGCTGTTTCCCTTTGCCGGTATCGTGGTGGGGATCGCCATCATGCTGCGCAATCCGCTTTTTGTCGGTGAGGCATTAACCGCCCCCGATAACCTGTTCGCACAATTCGTTCATATTATTGAGGAGGGCGGCTGGGCGGTGTTTCGCAATATGCCGCTGATCTTCGCCGTGGGCTTACCGATTGGTCTGGCGAAACAGGCGCAGGGGCGAGCCTGTCTGGCGGTATTGATTAGCTTCCTGACCTGGAACTACTTCATCAACGCGATGGGAATGACCTGGGGCCACTTCTTTGGCGTCGACTTCAGCGTGGAGCCCTCCGCCGGAAGCGGGCTGGCGATGATAGCCGGGATCAAAACGCTGGATACCAGCATTATTGGCGCGATCGCGATTGCCGGGATTGTCACCGCTATCCATAACCGCTATTTCGACAAGCCGCTGCCGGTCTTTCTGGGCATTTTTCAGGGCACCTCGTTTGTCGTTATCCTCGCGTTTTTGGCGATGATCCCCTGCGCCTGGCTGACGCTGCTGGGATGGCCGAAAGTGCAGATGGGGATTGAGTCGCTACAGGCCTTTCTCCGCACCGCCGGGGCGCTGGGCGTGTGGGTGTATACCTTTCTGGAACGTATTCTGATCCCAACCGGACTGCACCACTTTGTCTACGGTCCGTTTATCTTCGGTCCGGCGGCGGTAGAAGGGGGCATTCAGGTTTACTGGGCGCAGCACTTACAGGAATTTAGCCAGAGCAGCGAGCCGCTGAAAACCCTGTTCCCGGAAGGGGGATTTGCCCTGCACGGTAACTCGAAAGTGTTCGGCTCTGTCGGGATAGCGCTGGCGCTGTGGTACACCGTATCGCCGGAAAACCGCGTCAAAGTGGCGGGGCTGCTGATCCCGGCAACCCTCACCGCCATGCTGGTCGGCATCACCGAGCCACTGGAGTTCACCTTTCTGTTTATCTCGCCGCTGCTGTTTGCTGTTCACGCCGTGCTTGCCGCAACCATGGCGACCGTGATGTATCTCTTTGGCGTGGTGGGTAACTTCGGCGGCGGGCTGCTTGACCAGTTCCTGCCGCAAAACTGGATCCCAATGTTCCATAACCACGCCCCGATGATTGTCACTCAAATCGGTATTGGCCTGTGCTTTACCGGCATCTATTTCGTGGTCTTCAAAACGCTGATCGAACGGCTGAACCTCAAAACGCCGGGCCGCGAAGAGAGTGAAATCAAACTCTACAGCAAGGCCGACTACAACGCCGCCCGTGGCCACACCACGCAGCCTGCCGCAGCCAGCCAGCAGGTTGGTCAGGCCGCCGGATTCTTACAGGCGCTTGGCGGCGCCGCCAACATCGACAGTATCAACAACTGCGCCACCCGCTTACGCATTGCGCTGGTCGATATGGCGCAGACGCAAAGTGACGATGTCTTCAAAGCCCTCGGCGCCCACGGTGTGGTGCGACGCGGCAACGGCATTCAGGTGATTGTCGGCCTGCACGTCCCGCAGGTACGCGATCAGCTCGAATCGCTGATGAAAACCCCTTCAACGAACGAACCATCCACCATGACGGAGGCTGTATCATGAAAAAATTCTCAGTTGTCATTGCAGGCGGCGGCAGCACCTTTACCCCAGGCATCGTCCTGATGTTGCTGGCGAACCGCGACCGCTTCCCGCTGCGCGCCCTGAAGTTCTATGACAACGACGGCGCACGTCAGGAGACGATCGCCGAGGCATGCAAAATCATCCTCAACGAGCAGGCGCCGGACATCGAATTTAGCTACACCACTGACCCGAAAACGGCCTTTACCGACGTGGATTTTGTGATGGCGCATATCCGCGTGGGCAAATACCCCATGCGTGAAAAAGACGAGAAAATCCCGCTGCGCCACGGGGTGCTGGGTCAGGAGACCTGCGGACCGGGCGGTATCGCCTACGGTATGCGCTCCATCGGCGGGGTACTTGAGCTGGTGGATTTCATGGAGCAGTACTCTCCAGATGCCTGGATGCTCAACTACTCCAATCCGGCAGCGATTGTGGCGGAAGCGACCCGCCGCCTGCGGCCAAACGCCAAAATTCTCAATATTTGCGATATGCCGATCGGCATCGAAGGGCGCATGGCGCAGATTGTCGGTCTGAAGGATCGCAAGGCGATGCGTGTGCGCTACTACGGTCTGAACCACTTTGGCTGGTGGACATCGATTGAAGACCTCAACGGCAACGATCTGATGCCAAAACTGCGTGAATATGTGGCGAAAAATGGCTATGTCCCCCCTGCCGACGATGCCCATACCGAGGCGAGCTGGAACGATACCTTCGCCAAAGCGAAAGACGTGCAGGCACTCGACCCGGATACCATGCCCAACACCTATCTGAAATATTACTTCTTCCCGGACTACGTGGTCGCCCACGCTAACCCGGCGCGCACCCGCGCCAATGAGGTGATGGATCACCGTGAGAAGCATGTCTTCAGCGCCTGTCGGGCGATCGTTGAAGCCGGTCACTCCTCCGCCGGCGAGCTGGAAATTGACGAACATGCCTCTTATATCGTCGATCTGGCAACCGCAATCGCCTTTAACACCCAGGAGCGGATGTTGCTGATCGTGCCGAATAACGGCGCGATCCATAACTTCGATGCCGATGCGATGGTGGAGATCCCGTGTCTGGTCGGCCATAACGGTCCGGAACCGTTAACCGTGGGCGATATTCCGCACTTCCAGAAAGGGCTGATGAGCCAGCAGGTGGCGGTGGAAAAACTGGTGGTGGATGCCTGGGAGCAGCGCTCATATCAGAAGCTCTGGCAGGCCATTACGCTCTCGCGTACCGTGCCGAGCGCATCGGTCGCGAAAGCGATTCTCGATGACCTGATTGCGGCCAATAAGGACTACTGGCCGGTGCTGCGCTAACCCTGCTGACCGGCATCCTCCGGGTGCCGGTCTTTAAACTTACAGACGGCGGAAGGGGCATACCCGAACTTATTCTTGAACGCCTTACTGAAGTGAAATGAATCGAAAAAATTCAGGATATCCGCCACTCTGTTGACCGTATTTCCCTCCTGACGTAGCAGCGACTGCGCAAGCTCAAGCCGTGCATCAAGGTAATATGCCTTCGGTGATTTTCCCGTATAGCGTAAAAATAGCCGCCGCAGCCAGGCTTCGCTGCACTGCATTCGGGTTGCCATCTCTGCCACGCTCCAGCGTTTTTGCACGCTGGCATGCAGTTCGGCCAGCAGCGTTTCAAAGCGGAGCAGTTCGCGATCTTTGTCATCATTTTCAGAAATAAGGCAAATCCACTGATAGATAATTTTTGTCAGAAACGCGACGGCCAGATTATTTTTCAGCGGAGAACGCAGTGCGATTAATTCAGCAACCTCACTGAGCTCTTTATTAAACTGTTCGCCGTTATAAATTATCCCGGTTTGTAATACAGGTATTTCCATCATGCTGGTAGGGATAAATTCCATCCAGTATTGTTCCCAGACTAACCCATCACAATGATAAGAGAGGATATCTGTGGGCCTCAGGAATATAACGTTATTTCCATTAAGTGTTATTTCACTGTGATCTTTGAGCTGAATTTTTCCGCATCCCTGTACGGTATAAACGGCGACCCATGAATTGGCAATCAGCGGTTTTTTCTTATCCTGAGGCCATATAACGTGGTAGCTCTCGTCGGCCAGGGTATGCCAGAGGGAGAGAAGCGAAATCCCGCTTGAGATCACACTTTCATCAAGAACTAACGGAATATTGTACGTGGTTTCGTTTTTTACATGCGAAATTTGTATTTTTCCATTCATTTTAATTCCCCGTCAGCAAATTATGCCCACAACCTGCAGCGGAATTTATCAGAAAATTTCCGTGAAGGGGAAACCAGTCTTGTATTTTAAGATATCGAATAGCCTGGGCCCGGTTTGTTAAATTCCTCCGTACCCCACCTTGCCGGGTCATAATCATAATTAAGGGCAACAAGATGAATGTTTTGCAAATTGTGAGCTTTATTGCCTTTACGCTGCTGGTGGCGGTTATCACCTGGTGGAAGATGCGTAAAGCCGATACCGGTTCGCAGCAGGGTTACTTTCTGGCAGGACGATCGCTGAAGGCGCCGGTGATTGCGGCATCGCTGATGCTTACCAACCTCTCGACCGAACAGTTAGTCGGGCTTTCCGGCCAGGCTTACCGAAGCGGCATGTCGGTGATGGGCTGGGAAGTCACCTCGGCGGTGACGCTGATTTTTCTGGCGCTGATCTTCCTGCCCCGCTATCTCCAGCGCGGTATCGCCACCATTCCCGATTTCCTTGAAGAGCGATACGACAAAACGACGCGCATTATCATCGACTTTTGCTTTCTTATCGCCACCGGCGTCTGTTTCCTGCCGATCGTGCTCTACTCCGGCGCGCTGGCGCTAAACAGCCTGTTTCACGTTGGCGATGCCCTGGGGCTGTCGCAGGGTGCGGCAATCTGGCTGTTGGTCATTCTGCTCGGCCTGGCGGGTATCCTGTATGCCGTGGTAGGCGGTATGCGCGCAATGGCGATTGCCGATTCCATCAACGGCGTTGGCCTGGTGATCGGCGGGTTAATGGTGCCGGTGTTCGGTCTGATCGTGATGGGCAACGGCCATTTTCTTCAGGGCATTGAGCGGCTTACCACCGTGCATGCTGACAAATTAAACTCCATCGGCGCAAGCACCGATCCGCTGCCGATCGGCGCCGCGTTTACCGGCCTGATTCTGGTGAATACCTTCTACTGGTGTACCAACCAGGGGATTGTGCAGCGCACCCTGGCCTCGAAAAGCCTGGCTGAAGGGCAAAAGGGGGCGCTGTTAACCGCCGTTTTAAAAATGCTCGATCCGCTGATTCTGGTACTGCCCGGGCTGATTGCGTTTCACCTCTACAGCGATCTGCCGAGTGCCGATATGGCTTATCCGGCGCTGGTGAATAAAGTGCTGCCGATGCCGCTGGTCGGCTTCTTCGGCGCCGTGTTGTTTGGTGCGGTGATCAGTACGTTTAACGGCTTTCTCAATAGCGCCAGTACGCTTTTCAGCATGGGAATTTATCGACGCATTCTCCGTCCCGACGCCTCTTCTGACGGGCTGGTGCGGGTGGGACGCCGCTTTGGTCTCTTTATCGCGGTGGTCTCGGTGCTGGTCGCCCCCTGGATTGCAAACGCGCCGCAGGGGCTCTATTCATGGATGAAGCAGCTGAATGGTATCTACAACGTTCCGCTGGTGACGATCATCATCATGGGCTTTTTCTTCCCGCGTATTCCGGCTATTGCCGCCAAAGTGGCGCTGTTTATCGGCATTTGCAGCTATATCGTGATCAATTACCTGGTGGAATTTGATTTTCATTTCCTCTACGTCCTTGCCTGCACATTCTGTCTCAACGTGGCGGTCATGCTCATCATCGGCTGGCTGAAACCGCGCGCAACGCCGTTTGCCTTCCATGATGCGTTTGCGGTGGATATGGCGCCGTGGAAAAACGCGAAGGTTGCCTCTGTGGGGATCCTGTTCGCCATGATTGGCGTTTATGCGGGTCTTGCGCAATACGGCGGCTATTCGACCCGCTGGCTCGCCATACTGAGCTATTCCATCACCGCGGCGGTGGTGATTTACCTCGTTATCGATGCCGTCCGCCAGCGTCGACATGCCTCGCTTACCTATGCTTCTGACGTTAAGGACAAGCCATGAAACGCCCCAATTTTCTGTTCATCATGACCGACACCCAGGCCACCAATATGGTCGGGTGTTACAGCGGTAAGCCGCTGAATACCAATAACATTGACCAGCTTGCAGAGGAGGGGATTCGTTTTAACGCCGCCTATACCTGCTCGCCGGTCTGCACCCCTGCACGGGCAGGGCTGTTTACCGGGATTTACGCCAGCCAGTCCGGGCCGTGGACCAATAATGTGGCGCCAGGAAAAAACATCTCCACGATGGGGCGCTACTTTAAGGATGCCGGTTATCAGACCTGCTATATCGGCAAATGGCACCTCGACGGCCATGACTATTTTGGCACTGGCGTCTGCCCGCCGGAGTGGAATGACGAATTCTGGTTTGACGGGGCGAACTATCTGGCTGAGCTGACCGAAGAGCAGATCGGCCTGTGGCGTAACGGTCTGAACAGCGTGGAGGATCTGCAGGCCCACAATATCGATGAAACCTTTACCTGGGCATACCGTATCAGCAACCGCGCGGTGGATTTTTTACAGCGCAGTCAGCGGGACGATGAGCCGTTCCTGATGGTGGTCTCTTATGATGAACCGCACCATCCGTTCACCTGTCCGGTTGAGTATCTCGAGAAATATCAGGACTTTTACTACGATTTAGGCGAAAAGGCGCTGGATCCGCTGAGCGATAAGCCGGTTCATCACCGCTTATGGTCGCAGGCCATGCC
>JAFACP010000196.1 GCA_023425455.1 Pseudomonadota bacterium
CCGCCAACCTGCATCTGACGAGCGCGACGCGCGGCGACCAGTACCAGGTCAAAACGGTTACCAATTTTCTCTACAGCGTCCTGAACAGTTACGCGTGCCATACTTAAAATGCTCCACAGGTGAAGAAATGACTGGGCATGATACTGAAAGTGGGTTCAGTCTGCCAACAGTTTGGTGATTAATGCGTCATGTCGCTGCTTCTGGCGGCTCATACGCAGACGTTCTGCGCGAAGGATGGTTTTGAGATCGCTCAGCGCGGCATCAAAATCATCATTCACAATAAGGTAATCATATTCCGCGTAATGGCTCATTTCTGCAACTGCCTGCGCCATACGTTTTGCGATCACCTCTTCGCTGTCCTGACCACGGCCACGCAGGCGGCGATCGAGTTCATCCTTCGACGGCGGTAAAATAAAGATACTGCGCGCCTGAGGCATTTTCTGACGGATCTGCTGTGCGCCCTGCCAGTCGATATCGAGGAACACATTCACGCCGGTCGCCAGAACCTGCTCAATGGTTTCACGCGAGGTTCCGTAGTAATTACCGAAAACTTCTGCGTGTTCAAGAAACGCGTCTCTGCCAATCATCGCCCGGAACTCCTCGTGATTAACAAAGAAATAGTGTTCACCGTGCACCTCACCCGGACGCGGTGCCCGCGTGGTGTGAGAAACAGAAACCTGCGTGTCGTACAACGGTTGGGTTTTTAACAGTGCCTGAATAAGGCTGGATTTACCCGCGCCACTAGGGGCAGAAACAATATAAAGCGTGCCTTGAGCCATGAGAGTCTTTTGTATGTGTTAGCGAAGAAGTCCTACATACGGGCTTATTATACACGTCGCCGCAGTGTGACGTAGCCTTTGTCACACTTTTTCCCCTGGATTATTGCATTTTGCGTGCCGTTTTCCGGTTTTACCTGCGATTTGCAGCAACAAAAATAAATGCGGGAAAGCGCCTCGCAGGTCTGGAGCAAGGCGCTGGCGTGGTCCCGGCGGCCGGGTTATACCTCCTGAAACACAAAGGAGGAGCGGTGATGGGACGATGGATCGGCGGGGTGATGCTGCTGTGGTGCGGCTACGGTGCGGCGGTGTGCCCGGTGTGGTCGCAGGCCAGGGCCGGGAAAGAGATCGCGTCGTTGAGCGCGCAGATCAAGCGCTGGGACGAGGCTTACTGGACGCAGGGCGTGAGCGAGGTCAGCGACGACGTTTATGACCGGCTCCGCGCCCGCTTAACGCAGTGGCAGGGGTGTTTTGGCGAACGCGTCACTGAGGCTGTTTTGCCCGCGCTGGACGGGAACCTTAACCACCCTGTCGCCCATACGGGCGTACATAAGGTCGCCAGCAAGGACGAGCTGCGCAGCTGGATGAACGGTCGACGCGAACTCTGGATGCAGCCGAAAGTGGATGGCGTCGCGGTGACGCTGATATACCGCAACGGCGTATTGAGTCGGGTGATCAGCCGGGGCAACGGAGTAACAGGAGAAGACTGGACCGCGCAGGCACGGCTGATTCCGTCGCTACCCAAAGCGCTGAAAGGCGCGCTGGCAAATAGCGTATTACAGGGCGAGCTGTTTCTGCTGCGCAACAATCATATTCAGCAACAGATGGGGGCGATAAATGCGCGGGCGAAAGTTGCAGGCGCGATGATGCGACAAACGGCTCCCGCGCTGCTGAATGAAACCGGGGTGTTCATCTGGGGCTGGCCGGATGGGCCGAAAACGATGCGCCAGCATCTCGCGGCGTTGTCTGAGGCCGGCTTTGATTTGACGGCGCGTTTTACGCTGCCGGTCCGTACCGTTGAGGAGGTGGACGCACAGCGCACCAGGTGGCAGACCTCCCCTTTGCCCTTTGTCACCGATGGTATCGTCGTGCGCTCGGCAAACGAGCCCGCCGGGGAAGACTGGTTGCCCGGAGAGGGTAACTGGGTTGTGGCGTGGAAATATACGCCAGTTACGCAGATCGCCGTGGTACGCGATATCCGGTTTACTGTTGGGCGAACGGGGAAGATCTCGGTCGTGGCGCTGCTTGAGCCGACGCAGCTTGATGATAAGCGTGTTAAAAGAGTCAGTCTGGGGTCGGTAGGCCGCTGGCAGCAGCTGGATATTGCGCCGGGCGATCATCTTCTGGTGAGTCTGGCCGGGCAGGGTATCCCCCGGATCGATAGCGTAGTCTGGCGCGGCGCAGAGCGAAAAAAGCCGCAACCGCCTCTCTCCCGGTATCACGTCCTGAGCTGTTTTTATGCTTCGCCTGACTGCATGGAACAGTTTCTTGCCCGCTTAACCTGGCTGAGTTCAAAGCAGGGACTGGATATTGACGGCGTGGGGGAGTCGGTCTGGCGGACGCTCCATAAGATCCATCATTTCGAACATCTCTTTTCCTGGCTGGCCTTAACGAAGGCACAGCTGCAGGCGACCCCCGGAATTTCTGCTGCGCGCGGTTTAGCGATATGGCATCGCTTTAACCTGGTGCGCGAGCGGCCCTTCATTCGCTGGATCAGCGCGATGGGAGTTCCTCTGTCAAAAGTCACGCTGAATGCACTGGGAGAGCAGACCTGGCATACGCTGCGCCAGCGTAAAACCGCGGACTGGCATATGTTGCCCGGCGTGGGGCAGGGAAAAGCGCGGCAAATTCAGAGATGGATCCAGGAGCCTCACATTGAGGCGCTGGCAAAGTGGCTTGCGGCTCAGCGCATCAACGGCTATGGAAACTAATGCGCACCGTGCTTGTAGTGAAAAACGGGCAGCCCGAGCTTCAGA
>JAFACP010000203.1 GCA_023425455.1 Pseudomonadota bacterium
GGAGAAAGCCGAAGGCACCGCACGGCGGCGATTTTCCCTGCCGGGAGCCGGGGTCGCCAGGGGGGTGGCGGCGAGCCCCCCTGGCACGTTCACCGCTGAAGGTGCAACAGAGAAGCACTGGTCGTGAAGTGAACGGAACCCACAGCAGAGCCGCATATTCCCCCCAACCCAAAAAGAGAAACTCTCACCGTGAAGTGAACGGAACCCACTGCAGAGCCGCATATTCCCCCACCAGCCTCAACGCAACCGCGCCACCTCCGCGATATCCTGCGGCGTGGTGCGACAGCACCCGCCGATAAGCTTCGCCCCGGCGGCCAGCCACTGTGGCAAATACCCCGCCAGCGTTTCGCACGCCTCGCCGTGATGATGCCAGGTCTTGCTGGTCGCGTCGTAGTGCTCGCCCGAGTTCGGGTAGACCACCAGCGGCAGCGTCGTCAGGCCGTGCAGGTGCTTCAGCGCGGCGGTGGTGTTTTCCAGCGCAATACAGTTAATGCCCAGCGCCACAATCTGCGGGAAGTGCGCCAGCGCGCTGACCACCTCCCGCAGCGGCGTACCGTCACTGAGGTGCTCGCTGTCGCGCAGGGTAAACGAGAACCACGCCCGGGCGCGGGGGTACTCCGTCAGCAGCGCGGCCAGGGACTGGATCTCCGCGAAGGACGGCAACGTTTCGCAGGCCAGCAGATCGGCGCCGGCATCCAGCAGCGCTTCCACGCGCGGACGGTGGAAAGCGGTAAATTCATCGGCCGTGCGCACATAGTCACCGCGATACTCGGAACCATCGGCCAGATACGCGCCATATGGCCCAACCGAGCCGGCCACCAGCAGCGTGCCGGCCCGGGCGTTCCCGGCCAGATACGCTTCACGCGCCTTACGCGCCAGCTCGACGCTTTTCGCGATCAGCGCCCGGGACTGCGCCTCATCCAGCCCGCGCGCGGCAAAGCCGGCAGGGGTGGCCTGGTAGCTGGCGGTGATCGCCACCTGCGCCCCGGCGCGGAAATAGTCCAGGTGCACCTCACGGATCAGATCCGGGTTTTCCACCAGCACTTTGGCGGACCACAGGCTGTCTGCCAGGTTACAACCGCGCGCTTCCAGCTCCGTTGCCATTGCGCCATCGAGGGTCAGAAACGGGTGTTTTTCAAGGATGGCGGTCAGCGGATTATTCTGCGACATGTTCAGACTCCTGGCTTTTCAGGTTTCGGGTCAGAGAGTACGCACCATAACACAGGGCGACAAACGGCAGCCCGCAGTAAAGGGCAATTCTCTGGCTCGGGTCAAACGCCAGGCCGATACAGGCCACCAGACACAGAACAAAACCGAGCACCGGCACCAGCGGATACCACGGGGCGCGATACTGCAGCGCAGAGAGCGGCTGACCGGACTGCAGATGACGACGACGGAAGACAAAGTGCGAGGCGCAGATGCTTATCCACACCGCCACCACCGCAAAGCCAGAGATCGCCGACAGCGCGACAAACACCGTATCGGGCGCGATCACGCTGGAGAAGAGCGCCAGCACGCCACCGAGCATCGACACCGACAGCGCCGTCAGCGGCACGCCATTTTTATTGACCCGTGCGAAGCAGGCCGGCAGCGTTTTTTCGTTCGACAGCGACCAGAGCATGCGGCCAGAGGCATACAGCCCGGAGTTCGCCGCCGAGAGGATCGCCGTTAAAATCACAAAGTTGAAAATATCTGCCGCATACGGAATACCGACTTTTTCAAAGACCAGCACGAACGGGCTTTTTTCCACCCCGGCCTGCTGCATCGGGATAAGCGCCGCCAGCACAAACACGGTGCCGATAAAGAAAATAATCAGCCGTGCAATGGTGGTGCGGATCGCCACCGGGATCACCTTGTGCGGGTTCTCCGTTTCACCTGCGGCAATACCAATCAACTCAGTGCCGGAGAAGGCGAAGTTTACCGCCACCATGGTCATCAGGATCGGCAGGCCGCCGTGCGGGAACCAGCCTTCCGCGGTAAGGTTATGCAGGCCCGGCGCCGGAGCGCCGTCCTGCATCGGAATAAAACCAAAGATGGCCGCGCCGCCGAGGATAATAAAGGCGATGATGGTGATCACTTTGACCAGCGAGAACCAGAATTCGCCTTCGGCAAAGAAACGGGTGGAGATAACATTGAGGGCAAATATCACCGCGCAGAAGACCACGCACCAGACCCAGACCGGCACCTGCGGGAACCAGTACTGCATACAGAACCCGGCGGCGGTAAAGCTTGAGCCGAGCGCCACCGTCCAGGTGAGCCAGTAGAGCCACGCCACGGTGTACCCCGTCGCCGGGCCTAAGTAGCGCGCGGCGTAAACGTGAAACGCGCCGGTTTCCGGCATCGCCACGGAGAGTTCCCCCAGACACTGCATCACCAGCCAGACCACCAGCGCGCCAATCAGGTAAGCAAGCAGTGTTCCCGCCGCGCCGGTCGTGGAAATGATGTAGCCGGTGTTGAAAAATAGCCCGGTGCCAATGACGCCACCCAGCGAAAGCATAATCAGGTGGCGCGTTTTCATGGTGCGCTTAAGCTGTCCGTTTTGTTCTGTTTGCATATTACCTTCTATACGTATGGACATCTAAACATCCAAAGAAGGTGTGTTATACCGTGATTGTTAACAAAAAGCTAGCCATGAACCAGACGCAGCCGGGCGCGTCGGGCGCTGAGTCGGGGGTGAGCGGTGAGGATCACGTAGAGTATCGGACGCCAGGCCATAAGCACCTCCACAGGCAGATACTTACAGCATGGCGCGGGGGGCGGGCTGCTTCGGTCAGTCGAAAGTAGGATCTGTCCGCACATTCCCGCCGCGCCGTGAACATAAGGCTGGCGGCTATCAGCATAACCCATTATTTATACGGTGAATTCATCAGCCATGTGCCTGGCCGCTTCTCCTCCGGGCGCATGAGACGCCCATGCGCGTCAGCAGAAGGATAAGGCCTGCCCGTCAGGGTGTGAAAGGCTATGACGCCAGCCGGTTTTTATAGATCACGCCGTCCTTCATGATTATCTGAAAAGCGTGCTCGGGTTGCGCAACCAGCTGAATATCACTCAGAGGATCGCCGTCAACAAGAATCAGATCTGCGAAGGCCCCGGCTTCGACAACACCGAGTTTGCCCGGATAGGGGTTACGTGGGCCGGACATGGCACACAGCTCGCCATTGACACTGGTCGCCATTTTCAGGATTTCCAGTGGGGTGTACCATCGGGTCAATTTGGCTAACTGAGCCCCCTGTCGCGTCGCCAGATGCGCATCAAACAAGGTATCCGTGCCCCAGGCCGTTTTAATGTTATGCTTTTTCGCCAGCTGATAGGCGGTATCGGTCCCGGCTGACATGCGTAACTGCTTTGCCCGCGATGCTGGCGTCGCCATCGGCACGGCGTCTTCGTCATCAAGAAACGGCTGCAGGCACCACCATAGCTGCTTTTCAGCCATCAACTGCACCGTCTCTTCATCAACCAGCTGTCCATGTTCAATACATTTCACTCCCCCTTCAATCGCCATCGTGACGGCACGGGCGGTATAGGCATGAACGGTGACATAGGTTCCCCAGTTTTCAGCTGCCGTAACCGCCACCCTGATTTCAGGCACGGATCCTTCGGTCACATCAATACCGTCATACAGTGACGCGACGCCGCCGCCCGCCATAAACTTCACCTGCGATGCCCCCCGCATAAGTTGCTCCCTGGCCCGCAGCAGCACCTGATCGGCACCGTCGGCGATCGCCGTGATCCCAACGCGCTCGATGTAACTTAAATTATCCGCAGGAGCACGAGGAATATCGCTCAGCATGCGAAAATCGCCGTGGCCTCCGGTCTGTGAGATAAACGCGCCGGAGGGATAAATACGTGGACCGCAGGTGATGCATTCATCAATAGCACGCTTGAGCCCGAATACCGGGCCACCCATATCACGCACCGTGGTAAAACCGCGCAGTAATGTCGCCTGTGCTTCGGCGATGGCCAACGCCTGGATGTAATTAAAATCAGACGTCATGGCCGTCATCATTGAGGGGCGGGCCATAATGGCGTGCCAGTGGGCATCAATCAGCCCCGGCATCAATACGCCGCCCTGACCATCGATAATCTTCACATTGTCAGGCATCGCCTGCCCTGCCGGCTCAAGCGTTTTGATGACGTTTCCCTCGACAATAACCTGCAGGCCATCGCGTAAACGATCGGTGACACCGTCAAAAACACGGACATTAATAAAAACCGTTACCTGTTCAGCGTTCGCTTCTACATCACCATGCCGTGATCCTTCGCCGAGGGCTGAGGCCACTGTTGCAGAGCTGATTGGCGGGGCTTTCGCGGCCTCTCGGGTTAACACCGTATTAATACGAACAAACGCGGGGCTGTGACAAAGACAGGCTTCCGAATGCTCAGCATCATGCGCAATCTCTTCACGTTTAAGCGGCATAGAATATGACTCCCTACGTAATCAGTACGTTGGCATTGCCCGTTAACGATCAATACCGTTCATTTTGTCATTCACTCACTATAACCAAAATATGCACCGTCTGGCGCTGACGGGCACACCGTCAACGATGTCGGCGTGTAAAGATCACCTTTCACCAGGCACGGTGCTCTCCATGCATTGCTCACCTCTTGTCTGCGACTGCCCGCTAAACACCGGCATGCCTCGCGCAGGCGGTTCAAAAATTGGCGGGTGTCAGTCGTCATCGCCGATGTTGTTCCTGATGACTCTTTATATCGCTGTCATTTCTTGTGTTGCGGGGCTGCTTGCGGGAGTAACCCTTTTCGCTGCATGGGTCATAAGGTGAACGGAACCCGCAACCGGGCCGTGTATTCAAAGCACACCAGCCCACAGAGAATATGTGGCCCCCTGCGCAAAGGGGTAAGCCCATTGGTAAATCCGTCAATCAGTTCTATAGTCGAGACAGTTTCTTAGTAACAGGATCAACTGATGCGCTTTAACGGACTGACCAAAGGTTTCTTTATTTTCATTCTCGCCCTTGTCACCTGGGCTTTCTTCGATGTGATTGCGCCCTATTTCTCCGCCATTCTGTGGGCTGCGATTCTGACCGTGATCTTTAACCCGGTGAAGAACCGGCTGCGCACCGCGCTGGGGGAGCGAAACGGGCTGGCGTCGCTGCTGACCATCGGCATTATTTGCCTGATCGTGTTTATCCCGTTGATGGTGATCCTCTCCTCACTCGCCGTTGAGCTGAACGTGGTGTACACCAAACTGCAGCAGGACAATACCCAGTTCCCGGAGGTGGTCGCGCGTATTTTTGCCTGGCTACCGGGCTGGGCCAGCGGCTTGCTGGCCGATCATAATCTCGACAGCGCCGCACAGATCCAGAAAAAGCTGTCGGAAGTGGCCCTGCAGGGCGGGCAGTATCTGGCGGGAAGTGCGTTCCTGATCGGAAAAGGCACCTTCGGCTTTGCCATCAGCTTCGGCATTATGCTGTATCTGCTGTTTTTCCTGTTGAAAGACGGGCCGTATCTGGTGCGCCAGATCCTCGACTCCCTGCCGCTGACCGATTTTGCCAAACAGCACCTGTTCGCCAAATTTGTCGGCGTATCGCGGGCGACGGTCAAAGGCACCGCCGTGGTGGCAGTAGTACAGGGTACCCTCGGCGGCATCGCGTTTGCGATTGTCGGGATTGACGGCAGCGTGCTCTGGGGCGCGCTGATGGCGTTTCTGTCGCTGGTCCCTGCCGTGGGGTCTGCCATCGTCTGGGTACCGGCGGCCATCTTCCTGTTCGCGACGCATCAGCTGTGGCAGGGGC
>JAFACP010000265.1 GCA_023425455.1 Pseudomonadota bacterium
GGCCGTGCAGCGTGTGGCCAAACTCGTGGAACAGCGTGATGACATCATCCCAGGAGATCAGCGCCGTCTGCCCCGTTGCCGGTTTCTGATAGTTACAGACGTTGTAGATGACCGGGCGGGTGGCGAACTCCGTGGATTGTTCGACAAAATTCCCCATCCAGGCGCCGCCGCCTTTCGAGTCCCGGGCGAAGAAATCGCCGTAGAACAGCGCCATACCTTCCCCACTGTGGTCAAAAATTTCCCACACCCGCACGTCCGGGTGGTAAACCGGGATGTCATCACGCGGAACAAAGCGGATGCCAAACAGCTGAGTGGCGGCCCAGAACACCCCCTCCTGCAGCACGGTATCCAGCGCGAAATAGGGTTTAATTTGCGCGTCATCCAGCGCATATTTTTCCGCGCGTACACGCTCAGCGTAGAACGCCCAGTCCCAGGCCTGAACCGTAAAACCGCCCTGCTGCTGATCGATAAGATGTTGAATATCGGCCTGCTCGCGGATGGCCCTGGCACGCGCCGCCGGCACAATGCCGCGCATAAACGCCAGCGCGGCGTCGGGTGTTTTCGCCATCTGGCTGGCGATACTCCAGCTGGCGTAGGTGTCAAACCCCAGCAGCTGCGCCTGGCGGGCACGTAATGTCGCCAGACGACACACCAGCTCGCGGGTGTCATTTTCATCGCTCTTCTGGGTGCGCAGCCAGCCGGCCTTAAAGAGTGCCTCGCGGGTCTGACGATCACTCAGCGCCGCCAGCGCAGGCTGTTGAGTGGTATTCAGCAGCGGGATCAGCCAGCCGGTGGCGGTGCCTTTTTCGCGCGCCGCCTGCGCAGCGGTGGCTTTTTCATCGTCGCTCAGCCCCGCCAGTTGACGTTGATCCGCGATCCACAGCCCGCCCGCTTTATCTGCGGCCAGCAGACGCTGATTAAACTGGCTGGTGAGCGCTGCGGCCTCGGTATTGAGGGCTTTCAGCTCGCTTTTTTGCGCCTCATTCAGCCGTGCGCCGGCCAGAATAAAGTGCTGATGCATCTCTTCCACCAGCCGACGGGATTCCGCATCCAGCGCCTCTCTCTCCTGCCAGACGGTTTCTACCCTGGCGAAAAGCGCTTCGTTCAGCCAGATGTCATTGGCCAGATCCGCCAACGCCATAGAGAAGGCTTCGTCCAGGGTTTGTAATTCATCGTTGGTGTGCGCCGAGGTCATGGCGAAAAATACCTGGCTGACGCGAGACAGCATGGCCCCGCTTTTTTCCAGCGCCAGCACGGTGTTGGTGAAATTCGCTGCGGCGGTTTGTGCGACGATGGCCGCAATGTCAGCACGTTTCTGCCGTATCGCCTCCCCGAATGCCGGACGATAATGACCGTCGTTAATCAGGTCAAAACGGGGTGCCTGATAAGGCAGTGTGCTACAGGTAAAAAAAGGATTACTGACCGACATCGTTTACTCCTCAGAACGCTCGATTGCCCCAGAGTAGGCCAGGCCGTCTGCGCCTGCAATGCTGGCATAAAAAAGTTGCCTTACCGCCGGGCCGGAGAGCGTGCTATGGTAGATAATCTTAAAAAGCGTTGAGGAACAGTGAGATGATCGTATTAGTTACCGGGGCGACGGCAGGTTTTGGTGAAAGCATCACCCGTCGCTTCGTCGCCAACGGGCATAAAGTGATCGCAACCGGCCGTCGTCAGGAGCGTCTGCAGGAGCTGAAAGACGAGTTAGGCGACAGCATCCTGACTGCTCAGTTGGACGTGCGTAACCGCGCCGCAATTGAAGAGATGATCGCCGGTCTGCCCGCTGAGTGGCGCGCCATTGATGTGCTGGTCAACAACGCGGGCCTGGCGCTGGGCCTGGAGCCTGCTCACCGCGCGAGCGTGGAAGACTGGGAAAACATGATTGACACCAACAACAAAGGGCTGGTGTACATGACCCGCGCCGTGCTGCCTGGCATGGTTGAACGTAACCGCGGTCACGTGATTAACATAGGTTCGACTGCCGGTAGCTGGCCTTACGCCGGTGGTAACGTCTATGGCGCGACCAAGGCGTTCGTTCGTCAGTTCAGCCTCAATCTGCGCACCGACCTGCACGGCACCGCGATCCGCGTCACCGACATTGAGCCGGGTCTGGTCGGCGGAACGGAATTCTCCAACGTTCGTTTCAAGGGTGATGATGCGAAAGTGGATAAAACCTACGAGAACGCCAACGCCCTGACGCCGGAAGACGTCACCGAAACGGTCTGGTGGGTCGCGACGCTGCCAAAACACGTCAATATCAATACCGTAGAAATGATGCCCGTCAGCCAGAGCTTTGCCGGACTTAGCGTCCATCGCGGTTAACTTTCCCTCCCCGGCCCGCGGGCCGGGGATGTGATGACAGTCAAAAGAATGGTAGTATGTCCGGGTTAACTCTTTGAGAAATCACACCCATGGCCGCTGAATCGCAACTCAACCCCACCCAGCCTGTTAATCAGCAAATTTATCGCATACTGCGCCGCGATATTGTGCATTGCCTGATCCCGCCGGGAACGCCACTGTCGGAAAAAGAGGTCTCCATCCGTTTTGATGTCTCCCGTCAGCCCGTCCGCGAAGCATTTATCAAGCTTGCCGAGAATGGTCTGATCCAGATCCGCCCTCAGCGCGGCAGCTACGTGAATAAAATTTCATTGACCCAGGTACGAAACGGCTGTTTTGTCCGCCAGGCGATTGAGCGCGCCGTGGTGCGTCGCGCCACCGCCCTGATCAATGACAACCAGTGCTACCTGCTTGAGCAAAATCTGCACCAGCAGCGGATTGCCATCGATCGCAAACAGCTGAATGACTTCTTCCTGCTCGATGATGAGTTTCACCAGAAGCTGGCGCAAATCGCCGATTGCCAGCTGGCGTGGGATACTGTGGAAAATATTAAAGCCACCATTGACCGGGTGCGTTATATGAGCCTTGATCACGTTTCGCCGCCGGAAATGTTACTTCGTCAGCATCATGATATTTTTGCCGCGCTGGAAAAACGAGACCCGGATGGCGTCGAAAAAGCGATGGCACTGCATCTGCAGGAGATTAGCGAATCCGTGCAACTTATTCGTCAGGAAAATAGCGACTGGTTCAGCGAAGAGTAATGATTGCCGCATCCCGGGTGACTTCCGGGATGCGGCAATCGGTTAGCGAACGACTAATACCGGAATGGTGGCGTAGCGCAGAACAGATTCGGCATTCGACCCGAGCAAGTGCGTGGTAATAGACGGATTTTTAGAACCGATGACAATCACGTCATATTCTTCCTCTTTGCTCATGTTAATAATTTCGTCACGCACGCTACCAAAACGTACGCGGCAGTGAATATTATCCGGGTTCATATCAAATAAGCGTTTTAATTCCGCCATCTTTTTTTCCGACTCGGCACACATAGAAGCTTCAAACTTTTTAATGTCTGCCGCAAAGCCGCGCAGCAACGAGCGGGAGCTGGAGGGCAAGATGTTCACCAGCGTAATGGTCGCCCCCTCTTCTTTCGCCAGACAGACGGCATGACGTACCGCTTTATCGCTTAAATCCATTTCAAATACGTCAACAGGCATCAAAATTCTTTTATACATAAGCCTGACTCCTTAATTTCATTGCGAGGATTATTTCCTGCACTCAGAGTGACACTGGCCATATAAACAAAGCTTCAACGGTTACCTGCAGAAACTATCAATTAACGAAAATAAATGTCCCCAGTGTAAAGCGCGGTGTTGAAACGTAAATGCCCGGCTGGATAATAAAAAAGTGTGAGATTGATCAAAAACAAAAAAGTGAAGCAGTGAAAGGCGTATTTATAGTACTCCGCAAACGGCAGCAGATGAATATGGCCGTAACGGAGATTCCAGAAAGGAGAAAATACCATGATGACATATGACCGTAACCGTAATGCAATTACCACTGGCAGCCGCGTAATGATCAACGGCACAGGCCGCACCGGCGTGATTAAAGCGATCAACAGCAACGGCCTCAATGCCGCACAGGTGCGCCGCAGCAAAACGGTACGGGTAGAAGGGTGTGATGGGCAGTTCGAACCGGTTGAGCTGATCCGCCTTGGTATGCACTGACCGTGCCCTTCTGTGCCGCCGCGAACGGCGGCACAGGATGCGTTATAGCTGTGCCGCGTACTGCGCGACCGTTGCTTTCGCCCCCTTCTGCAGTAACGTCTGATAGGCCTGCATCACCGCATCGACAAACTTCGCCTCCTGCGGCAAGGCGCGGGTGAAGATAGCGTCAATACCCAGCAGCGCTTTGACACGGCTTTCCCCTTCCGTACTGCCCTGCACCGCTGCCTGGATTGCAGCCAGCTGCGGATCGCTCACCTCAATGACATTCCCCTGTTCGTCAACGCCGCCAACGTAGCGCATCCAGCCCGCCACGCCCAGCGCCAGCAGCGGGAAGTGACTCTGATGGCGCAGATGCCAGCGCACGGAATCAAGCATTCGCTGCGGCAGTTTCTGGCTGCCGTCCATCGCGATTTGCCAGGTGCGGTGACGCAGCGCCGGGTTGCTGTAACGCGCAATCAGCAGGTCGGCATAGTGGGCCAGATCAACCCCCTGGACCTTCAGCGTCGGGGCTTGCTCAGTCAGCATCAACGCGCGTGCGGCGGCGCGATAGTGAGCATCTTCCATACAGTCATTGATATGTTGATACCCGGCCAGATAGCCAAGATAGGCAAGGAAAGAGTGGCTGCCGTTAAGCATCCGCAGCTTCATCTCTTCATACGGGATCACGTCTGAGACCAGCTCTGCCCCGGCCTTTTCCCACTGCGGACGCCCGGCGACGAAGTTATCTTCAATGACCCATTGACGGAATGGCTCGCAGGCGACACCGGCCGGATCGCGCACCCCGGTCAGTTGCGCAATTTTATCCAGCGTCTCAGCCGTCACCGCCGGAACAATACGATCCACCATGGTCGACGGGAAGCTCACCTCCGTTTCAATCCACTCCGCCAGCGCGCTGTCGAGCGCGCGGGCATAGGCACAGGTGACGTTGCGCATCACGTGGCCATTCTCCGGCATATTATCGCAGGACATCACGCTAAAGGCCGGTAGTCCTGCCGCCTTACGCCGCGCCAGCGCTTCAACCACCACACCCGGCGCAGATTTAGGCTGATGCGGGTTTTGCAGATCCGCCGCAATTAACGGGTGATCGAGCATCAATTGTCCGGTCGCCGGTGAGTGACAATAGCCTTTCTCGGTAATGGTCAGCGAGACAATCGCCACCTGCGGTTCACACAGGGCATTCAGCACCGCCTCAAGCCCATCCACCTGCGCGTGCAGGGCGTTTTTGACGACCCCAACCACGCGTGATGTCCAGGCGTCAGCCGACATTTCGGCCACGGTGTAGAGATTATCCTGCGCCTTAAGATCGGCAATTTGCTGCTCGCCGCCAATCAGGTTCACTTCGCAGTAACCCCAGTCGCTACCGTGCTCTACGGCAAGAATATCGGCATACACCGCCTGATGCGCGCGATGAAATGCGCCAAAACCCAAATGGACGATACGTGCCTTCAGGCTATTTCGATCGTACTGTGGCAGCGTCGCCTTCGCCTTTAATAACCGGTTTTCCATGATTGTGACTCTTAGATAAATGAAGCTGCGTTCCGCTGCCGCTCGCGTGAGGAGACGGCAGCGCCTGCTGACTACACCAACTAGAATGGCAGTCGGGGTAAAAAAATAACTGCCACTAACCTTACTGATACTTCGATTTCAGATATTGATTTATATTAACTTTTAGCCATGTGGTGTAATACCAATTAAAAGTTGTGTGACAACCATGCCGTAAATCGCAAAAGATATAAACCATAGATTACCGACCCGTTCAGTGTTTACTCCACGCCTGATGCTCGCCGTGACGTCGCCCGGGTGCCGTTTCAGGCAGTGCCAGCAAACCGATTACCGAGATAACCCCCAGCACTATCACATAAGCCGCCATGCCGTAATAATGACCGTCGGTCAGCTGCAGGATCTTCACCGCCACCAGCCCCAGTACCCCGCCACCAATCAGCGAGCCCATCTGCCAGATCAACGCAATACCGCTGCAGCGGATATGGGTCGGGAACAGCTCCGGGAAATAGGACGCCTGCGGCGCGTAGCACATGCTGTGACCGAAGGTGATGACCACGATCATCGCCAGCTGTGTCAGCCAGTAGCTGTCCTGGTTAATCGCCATAAAAAACGGGACTATCGCCACCACCTGGATCAGCGCGCCCGCAATATAGACCGGTTTACGCCCTGTTTTGTCGCTCAGGGCCCCCATTAGCGGGATCGCCAGAATTTCGAGCAACACCGCCACAATCATCGCTTCCATCAGGATCGACGCATCAAGCTGATTGGCTTTGCCATAAGCCAGCACAATGACGGTGAACATGCCAAAAGTGCAGGCCTCAACCAGTTTGGCGCACACCCCCTTCACCACAATCCCCGGATAGTCGCGGAATACCTCAACGACCGGACGCGACTCCACGGCTTTGGTTTCACGGATTTTGGCAAATACCGGCGACTCATCAATACGCAGACGGATAAACAGCCCCACCAGCACCAGCAATGCGCTCAACA
>JAFACP010000280.1 GCA_023425455.1 Pseudomonadota bacterium
TCCGCGTACCGTACAGGATGCGCGCCAGCACGTCGCCGCCGTTGGCATCGGTCCCCAGCCAGTTTTGCGCGGAAGGTGGAGAGGGGAAGGGCGTTTCGGTGGCAAAATTAATGCTGTTTGCGCCAAAGCGTATTGGCGCCCACAGGGCCCAGCCGTGCTGCGCGATTTGGTGTCGTAACCACGGATCCTGATACTCGGCCGGCGTCGCAAAGGGGCCGCCAAAATCGCTTTCGCTGTAGCTGATAAGAACCGGCACGTACCAGCGCTGCTTAAAATGCACCAGCAGTGGTTTATCGTTGGCGATCAGCTCGGCGCACATGCTGAGCACAAACAGGATCAAAAAGATCCACAGCGACCAGTAACCACGGCGGTTATGGCGAAAACGGGCCCAGCGGGCCTGATTGACGGGGCGTAAACGCAGCATTAGCGACCCTCAAAATCGATACGGGGATCAACCAGCGTATAGCTGATATCACTGATGATATTCAGCAGCAGGCCAATCAGGGTGAAGATATACAGTGTGCCAAACATGACCGGATAATCGCGCGATACGGTGGCTTCGTAGCCCAGCAGGCCGAGGCCGTTAAGCGAAAACATCACCTCTATCAGCAGCGAGCCGGTGAAAAACATACTGATGAAGGTGGCCGGAAAACCGGCGATCACCAGCAGCATAGCGTTACGAAAAACGTGTCTCCACATGATCTGCTTTTCGCCCACCCCTTTCGCCCGGGCGGTGACAACATACTGTTTACGGATCTCATCAAGAAAGGCGTTTTTAGTCAGCATGGTGAGCGCGGCAAAACCGCCGATCACCGTCGCAAGCACCGGCAGCGTGATATGCCAGAGGTAGTCGGTGATTTTCTGATACCACGGCAGGGTGCTGAAATCGGCTGATACTAAACCGCGCAGCGGGAAGATGTCGAAATAGCTGCCTCCGGCAAAAAAGACAATCAGCAGGACGGCGAACAGGAAGGCCGGAATGGCGTAGCCGATAATGATCAGCGTGCTGCTCCAGATATCAAAGCGGCTGCCGTTGTAAACCGCTTTACGAATGCCGAGTGGAATAGAGACCAGATAGATAATCAGCGTGCCCCATAAGCCGAGCGTCACGGAAACGGGCAAACTTTGTTTGATAAGCGTTAATACCGAGGCGCTGCGAAACAGACTGTCGCCAAAATCGAAACGGATGTAATTCCAAAGCATCCGGAAGTAACGCTCGTGAATCGGTTTGTCGAAACCGTAGCGGTGGGTGATTTCGGCAATCACTTCCGGATCCAGCCCACGTCCGCCACGGTAGTGACTTTCACTGATATTGCCCACGCCGGTTCTGGCATGGCTGGCGCCCACTCCTTCACCGCCGCCGCCGGGCATTCCGCTGTGCTGGCCAAATTCAACGGCGGCGATAGCCTGGTCGACCGGCCCGCCAGGGGCGATTTGAACGATAAAAAAGTTAATCGTAATGATCGCCCACAAGGTCGGGATAACCAGCAGCAGACGGCGGATCAGGTAAGTGCCCATAATCGTTCCTTAACGCCGTTCGGCGGGAAGTCTGGCGGCTTTATTCACGTCATACCACCAGGTGTCAAAGCCCAGCGAATAGATGGGGCGAACGGCCGGCTGCGAGAACTTGTTCCAGCGGGCAAAGCGATCTTCCCCCATATACCACATCGGCAACATGTAGTAGTTCCAGGTTAACACCCGATCCAGCGCACGTCCCAGCGGCAGCAGCGCGGTTTTGTCGCCCTGCGCCGCCACGATTTTGGCGATCAGCGCATCAATCACCGGGCTCCTGACCCCCGGGGCATTGTAAGAGGAGTCAATATAACGGGATGCCCAGGATATTTGCAGATCGGCGCTGGGCCACGGCTGTGCGGGCCACAGGCGCTGCATCATGTCGTAATCACGGCTGCGCATACGGTTGGTCAGCTGGGCGTTATCGACCTGGCGAATGGCGAGCGTGATCCCAAGCCGCGTCAGATTTTGCTTAAACGGCAGCACCCACTGATCGTTGCCGCCGGACGCAAGCAGCAGCTCGAAGTGCAACGGTTTTCCCGTCCGGGTGTTGACCCGTTTCTGGTTTTTTAGCACCCAGCCAGCCTCATCCAGCAGCCTGCTGGCTTTCAGCAGGTTCTCACGGTCGAATCCGTTACCGTCGGAAACCGGCGGCGTAAACACCGTGGTAGATACCTCAGGCGGCAGCGCGTTTTTAAACGGAGCCAGCAGGACCAGCTCATCCGCATCGGGACAGGCGCGGGCGGCGTATTCGGTATTCTGGAAATAGCTGTTGGCCCGGCTGTAGGCGCCATAAAACAGGGCTTTATTCATCCATTCGAAATCAAACGCCAGGGTAATGGCTTCCCGTACCCGGCGATCGGTAAAGACCGGGCGCTGGATGTTAAACGCCAGCCAGCGCGTATCCTGGGCCGACTCATTCCGCTGCTCGTCCTTGACGATATAGCCGTTGGCGAAATTTTTACCGATATAGCGGGTCGCCCAGTTTTTGGCGCTGTTCTCGAGTCGCAAATCGAACGCGCCCGCTTTAAATGCTTCAAAGGCGACGTTGTCGTCGAGATAGTAATCGTAGCGGAGGGTGTCGAAATTCCAGCGCCCCCGGTTAACCGGCAGATTGGCTGCCCAGTAGTTTTTGACGCGGGAATAGACCACATACTGCCCCATACGCCAGTCGGTAATGCGATAGGGGCCGCCCGCCAGCGGCGGCACGGAAAGGGGATCGCTCAGTTTATGATTTTTCCAGAACGATTCCGGCATTACGGGGAGTGAAAACAGGCTGAGCAGATTCTCTTTATTTGGCTCACCAAGCTCGATGCGGACCGTCAATGGGGCAATGGCTTTGATCGTTGTGCCTTTATACACCAGACGAAACTGAGGAACGCCCTCGGTCATAAACTTATGGAAGGTGAAGGCGACATCGCTGGCTTTTACCGGTGTCCCGTCGTGGAAACGCGCCCGCGGATTGAGTGACACGTCGGCCCAGGCAAAATTATCGGCATAACGCACGTGATCCGCCACCAGCGGGTAGTAGCTGCCGGGCTCGTCGTCCGAGGTCACAAACAGGGTGTCGTAAAGGGATTCCGTCCGCGCCGCCGCCACGCCACGCAGGGCAAAGCGGTTGAAGTTGTCAAATGTGCCAATGGCGGAGAGTGTCACCTTTCCCCCCTTCGGGGCGGCCGGGTTGACGTAATCAAAGTGATGAAAGTTAACGGCGTATTTTGGCTCGCCAATGACCGAAAACGCATCGCTCTCTTTGATGGCCTGCGCCTGAGCCGGCAGGCTGAAGGATGCCAATAGCAGTAGCACAAAGCGCATAGACATGTCGCGGCGGATCCCTGTGAATTCTGAGCGGCCTGGTGTAAGCCGAATAATAAGTGACGCCATGCCGATTGTGAAATTATTCACTGTCGGAAGCGGGGGCGGGTTGCCAGCGGCTGAACTGTTCCAGCGTCATTGGACGGCTTATCCAGTAGCCCTGCAGAAAGTTTACGCCATGCTCGCGCAGCCAGGCCGCCTGCTCTGGCGTTTCCACCCCTTCTGCCACGGTGGACATATGCAAGCGCCTTGCCAGCGTCAGGACGGCGTCGAGCACCGGCGAGGTCACGGTTTCGGTGCCGATGGCGTTGACAAAGCCGCGGTCGATTTTGATGTAGTCCATCGTGAAACGCTCCAGATAAATGAGCGCGCTGTGTCCGGTGCCAAAATCGTCTATCGCTATCTCGAACCCCTGGTGGTGCAGCCACTCGAACAGCTCGCGGGCTTCGTGCTGTTGCAGCATGTCGCGCTCGGTTATCTCCAGCACCACCTGAAAGTGGTCTGCGGGAAGTGAGGCGCTGAAGCGGCGCATGTCCTCTTTGAAACGCTCTGCGTGCAGGTGCCCCGGGGCGATGTTAATCCCCAGCTTTGAGCCCGGCGGGAGAATGGCCTGCAGTACAGGGGCATCGCGAATAATCAGGTCAAACAGATGCAGCGTGAGGGGGACAATCAGCTTCTGCGCTTCGGCGAAATTAATAAAGGCGTCAGGGGGGATTTCCCCCATTGTGGGGTGCTTCCAGCGCATAAGAACTTCCACGCCGCGGGTTTCAAGCGCCCCGGCATCAACAACCGGCTGGTAGACCACGTAAAACTGTTCGCGGCGGATGGCGGTGAGAATTTCTTTGCCGGGGTTCAGCCGAATGGTGAGGATGTAGTAATTGAGCGATCCGGCGGCAATCCCACAAAGCAGGCCAAAAAACAGCGCAAACAAGACTTCAGCGACCGTCCATTTTTCGGCATACAGATTAAGGGTGAGGGGAACATGTTTAAGCGCTGTCGAGCGAACCGGTTTGCCGCGTAAGTCCTTCGCGCTCTGTAGCCCGCCTGACATGGTTGACAGCGCATGGCCGTCGATAATTACCGCAATACCGGCAAACTCATCCTGACGCGCGGTGTAGAGCAGGTACGGCGTCAGATTGATATTCACCGAGGTAAACACGCCGCCGTCTTTCACCAGCGGATTTCGATACCAGAGCGCAATGGCTGGCTTGTTGGGTAACATCGGCGTGCCGGGCAGGAGAGTCATAGCCATATTTTCAGCAATATGGATCTCGGGAATTAACGCTTCCATTGGCACGTCCATCG
>JAFACP010000353.1 GCA_023425455.1 Pseudomonadota bacterium
ATCCCGGCCGGTACCGCGACCTGGTGGATTCGCTGATTAACTTTGGCGACCACTATCAGGTGCTGGCAGATTACCGCAGCTATGTGGATTGCCAGGACAGGGTGGACGAGCTGTATCGTCAGCAGGAGAAGTGGACGCATGCGGCGATGTATAACATTGCCAATATGGGCTATTTCTCGTCTGACAGAACCATCAGGGAGTATGCTGAAACCATCTGGCATATCGATCCTGTGCGGCTGTAAACGATAAACCCGGTGGCGTCACGCGCACCGGGTTTACGCAACAGAGCAGGCCGGGTAAGGCGGAGACGCCACCCGGCTTTTTTACATCACGAGGCCAGAGAGAGCTCACGTTTTCCGGCGTGTTGCTGCAGCCACTGGGCCACACGAGACTGCTGCCCGGCGTTCAGCCACATCCCCTCTTTGGTGCGACGCCAGATTGCATCGTCCAGGCGGCGAACCCACTCGTGCTCCACCAGATAGCGCAGCTCCGCCTCGTAAAGCTCGTGGCCGAAGTGTTCGCCCAGATCCGCCAGCTCTTTTGCCTCGCCGAGGATAAGCCCGGTGTTGCTGCCGTAGGTGCGGGCATAGTGACGGGCCATCGATTCGGTGATGAACGGATAGCGGCGACGCAGTTTCGCGGCAAAGTCATCGCGGTTGTCGCCGATATCGCCGCCGGGCAGGACCGCGCCTTTGGTCCAGGCCGGGCCAATGCCTTTGTAGTACGGGGCCAGTTTTTCCAGGGCGTGCTCGGCCAGCTTGCGGTAGGTGGTGAGCTTGCCGCCAAATACCGACAGCAGCGGCGCCTTGCCGTCCGTATCGTGAATATCGAGCGTATAGTCGCGGGTAATGGCCTGCGGAGAGTCGGACTCGTCGTCGCACAGCGGACGGACGCCGGAGTAAGTCCAGACGATGTCGTCGCGCGCCAGCTGTTTCTTAAAGTGCGCGTTATACACCTTCAGCAGATAGTTGATCTCGCTTTCGTCGATCTCAACATTTTTCGGATCGCCCTTGTACTCCACGTCGGTGGTACCGATGATGGAAAACTCATCCATCCATGGGATCACAAACACAATACGTTTGTCTTCATTCTGCAGGATATAGGCCTGCTTCTGGGTATGTACCCGCGGTACGACAATATGGCTGCCTTTGATCAGACGAATGCCGTAAGGCGACGGCAGATGCATCCCGTCATCAAAGAACTGTTTAACCCACGGACCGGTGGCGTTGACCAGGCCGCGCGCTTTCCAGCTGAATTTCTCGCCGGTATCGACATCTTCCGCTTCGACGATCCACAGGCCGTTTTCGCGGCGCGCTGCGGTGGCGCGGGTGCGGGTTTTTACCTCACCGCCTTTTTTCTCCACCATCTGCGCATTCGCCAGCACCAGCCGCGCATCGTCCACCCAGCAGTCTGAATATTCGAAACCGCGCACGATTTCGGGCTTCAGTACCGATTCTGAGCCAAAACGCAAACCGTTAGATCCTGGCAGGCTGGTACGTTTACCCAGATGATCGTACATAAACAGACCAATCCGGATCATCCATGCCGGACGTAAGTGCGGGCGATGTGGCAAGCGGAAGCGCATCGGAATGGCCAGATGCGGTGCCATTTTTAGCAGCACTTCACGTTCTGCCAGCGCTTCGCTGACCAGGCGGAATTCGTAGTGTTCCAGGTAGCGCAGGCCTCCGTGAATCAGTTTGGAGCTGGCGGACGAGGTCGCGCAGGCGAGATCGTTAGCTTCCAGCATCAATACGGATAAACCGCGTCCTGCGGCATCAACCGCAATGCCGGCACCGTTGATGCCACCGCCTATCACAATCAGATCTTTGGTTTCCATGTCACCCTCACGCACTTTCGTTAAAGCTCAGAAATGTTCGATATCGCTCATAATAGCAAAGGAACGCGCCTTTGGTAACATCAAAAAAACAATTTAGAGTGATATGCATAACATAATGGCGCTTAGCTGCCGCCAGGACGTACACTAGCGGGTAAAATAGTGCCGTAGACCAATCAAAAGAGAACACCATGGATCAGTTTGAATGTATTAACGTAGAAGAAGCCCACCAGAAAATGCACCAGGGAACGGCGGTGCTGGTGGACATCCGCGATCCACAGAGTTTTGCGATGGGCCACACGCCGGGCGCGTTCCACCTGACCAACGACACGCTGGGCGCGTTCATGTGCGAAAACGACTTCGACACGCCGGTGATGGTGATGTGCTATCACGGCAACAGCAGCAAAGGTGCCGCGCAGTATCTGATCCAGCAGGGGTATGATGCGGTGTACAGCGTCGACGGCGGCTTTGACGCCTGGCATCGTCACTTCCCGGCAGAAGTTGAACACGCGTTTAACGGCTGATCCCGCTATACTGTCCCCCTTTGTGTGGAAATAAGCGACTGCTGCGATGCTGATGATTACCTCTTTTACTAACCCGCGCGTCGCCCAGGCGTTTGTCGATTATATGGCGACGCAGGGTGTCATCCTGACGGTGCAACACCATACGCAAACCGATGTCTGGCTGGCCGATGAAAGCCAGGCGACGCGGGTGAACGCGGAGCTGGCACGCTTTCTGGAAAACCCTGGCGACCCGCGCTACCTGGCCGCGAGCTGGCAGTCCGGTCATACGGGCAGCGGCTTGCACTACCGGCGTTTTCCCTTTCTGGCGACCTTACGCGAACGGGCTGGACCCTTTACGCTGCTGCTGATGGCGGCCTGTATCGCGGTCTTTATTATGATGAGCGTGGTGGGCGACCAGCGCGTGATGATCGCCCTGGCCTGGCCGTATGATCCGTCGTTACAGTTTGACGTCTGGCGCTATTTTACCCACGCGCTGATGCACTTTTCCGTTTTGCATATCCTCTTTAACCTGCTGTGGTGGTGGTATCTCGGCGGGGCGGTGGAGAAGCGTCTTGGCAGCGGAAAGTTGATTGTGATTACGCTTATCAGCGCCCTGTTGAGCGGCTATGTGCAGCACAAGTTCAGCGGCCCGTGGTTCGGCGGACTGTCTGGCGTGGTGTATGCCCTGATGGGCTACGTCTGGCTGCGCGGTGAACGCGATCCGCAAAGCGGTATCTATTTGCAACGCGGCCTTATCACCTTTGCGTTAATATGGTTAATCGCCGGATGGTTTGATCTGTTTGGTATGTCTATCGCCAATGGCGCGCACGTCACCGGGCTGGTTGTCGGGCTGGCGATGGCATTTGCCGACACGCTGCATGCGCGAAAACGAACATAATTCCCAGGGATATTGCATGAAACAAACACAACGTCATGACGCTATTATCGAACTGGTAAAAAAACAGGGATACGTGAGTACCGAAGAGCTGGTCGAGCAGTTTGCCGTCAGCCCGCAAACGATCCGTCGTGACCTGAATGACCTCGCCGATCAAAACCGTATTCTGCGCCACCACGGCGGAGCGGCGCTGCCGTCCAGTTCGGTCAACACCTCCTGGCACGATCGTAAGGCGACGCAGACGGCGGAGAAAGAGCGTATCGCCCGTAAAGTGGCCAGCCAGATCCCGAATGGCGCAACTCTGTTTATTGATATCGGTACGACGCCGGAAGCGGTTGCCCATGCGCTGCTGGAGCATGAGAACCTGCGCGTCGTGACCAATAACCTTAACGTCGCCAACACGCTGATGCAGAAAGACGATTTCCGCATTATTCTCGCCGGCGGCGAACTGCGCAGCCGCGACGGCGGGATCATCGGTGAGGCGACCCTCGATTTTATCTCTCAGTTCCGTCTTGATTTCGGCATTCTGGGGATAAGCGGCATCGACAGCGACGGCTCCCTGCTGGAGTTCGACTATCACGAGGTGCGCACCAAGCGCGCCATCATTGAGAACTCGCGCCACGTGATGCTGGTGGTGGATCACTCCAAGTTCGGCCGAAACGCAATGGTGAATATGGGCAGCATCAGTATGGTCGATGCGGTCTATACCGACGTCATGCCGCCTGCAGGCGTGATGCAGGTGATCAGGGATAACAACCTGCAGCTTGAGCTGTGCTGAGAAAGGGGCCATCCCTCTGCCGGGGGAGAGGGAGGCTATCACAGGCTCACGGCAGGATTAATCCTGCCGTTTCTCCCAGCCATTTTCCAGCGCGCTGAACCCCAGCGTCTGCATAAAGGCCGCCATCGCGTTGCGGTCTTCCACGCCCACATCCGCCATCCACCAGCAGGTGACGCCCGGGTTTTCGCGGATCACCTCTTCAATTAAATACTGTCCTACGCCGCGGCGGCGCGTGACATCGCGCACGCGCAGGGAGTCCAGCGCGCCCTGCGTTCCGCTGAGGGTCACGCGTACTGCCGCCAGCAGGCGTTCGTTAAAGCGTGCGGCATAGATACGATGCGTCTCGTCCACGGCGAGCGACGAAGAGGAATATTCCGGCCAGATCTTGCCAAGGTCGATATGATCCTGGTCGCTAAAGGTCACCAGACGGATGATAGTCAGTTTCATTAGCTAGATGTCCAAATCAAAAAGAGTCAGGGCAGTGTACTCAATTTATTCCACCAGCGGCTTCCTCTTTTTATGGCTATTTACCAGGTGATTAGTTTTTTGACGCAGCAATGTGCAGTTTGAAAACTCATGGATCGAAAAATAAGCAGAATTTTAACCTAACTGGCAGCGTTTTATTCGGCGCATTGTACCGTTATTTTATGCTGCAATCTGTACTTTTAGTTGTTTATCTCCGTCTGATTTCAGAATATTATCTTTGCTTAATCGCCTGAAAAATAGAGATTTTAGTCTGGTTTTTGGCAAAAAACTGCGCTAAACCATTAAAGGCACTGGTAAAAATAGCGTTGTGCATTAAAAGTACAGAATGCTTTTTAACCATAATAAAACAAAATATATACATCACATCACGAATGGGGATTCAGAGATGAAAAGGAACGCGAAGACGTTAATCGCGGGGATGGTTGCACTGGCGATTTCGCATGCGGCCATGGCGGAAGAG
>JAFACP010000363.1 GCA_023425455.1 Pseudomonadota bacterium
CCACAGGACCACGTTCCCGATTCCGTGTTTGAATTAATTGCACCATCCGTTGCAACTCGGTGTCGGCGGGTTTGCCGTGATTCATCAGCCAGTTGAATAAATCAGGATCGTCCGACTCAAGCAGGCGAACAAACAGATGCTTATCGTCTTCGCTTAAGCCGTCATACTCATGCTCGAAGAAGGGCATGATGGAAATATCAAGTTCGCGCATGCCGCGACGGCACGCCCAGTGAATACGGGCCTTGTTGTTAATATCCATGATCGATTTCCTGCAATACGTTTGGCACAGTCGGTCTCCCGTCGCTCGCACCTGCGGTGTTCTTTATTTCGCCCGGGAATACTCGCTAGTGTAACGTGTTTTTGACCGTTTCTTTACTGGAATATTGCGAACCAGGAGCATGCTTGCAGAATAAACCTCATAAAATAAGAGGATTACTCTGCTTTTGCGTCGCGCTACGCAGAAGTCAGTTATGGCACGATTGGCCTGCTGAAAGCGCTTGCAATGCATACTGTCTCTTTTACCATTAGGCATAATCGAAGCGTTAAGCAATTCAGGACATCACTATGGCTTTTACTCCATTTTCTCCTCGCCAGCCCGCCGCCTCCGCGCGTCTGCCGCTGACGCTGATTTCTCTTGATGACTGGGCGCTGGCGACCGTCACCGGCGCTGACAGCGAAAAATATCTGCAGGGTCAGGTCACCGCCGACGTCAGCCAGCTAACCGGAGAGCAGCATTTACTCGCCGCCCACTGCGATCCAAAGGGCAAAATGTGGAGCAACCTGCGTCTGTTCCGTCGTGAAGACGGTTTTGCCTTTATCGAACGCCGCAGCCTGCAGGAAGCCCAACTGACCGAGCTGAAGAAATATGCCGTTTTCTCTAAAGTGACCATTGCCGCCGACGACGAACATGTCCTGCTGGGCGTGGCAGGTTTCCAGGCGCGTGCGGCCCTTAAGAATCTGTTCAGCGCGCTGCCGGATGCCAATAAACAGCTGGTCTGCGAGGGCGCGACCGCCATTCTGTGGTTTGAGCACCCTGAAGAGCGCTTCCTGCTGGTCACCGATGCCGCCACCGCTGAACGCGTTAGCGATGCCCTTCGCGGCGAAGCCCAGTTCAACAACAGCCAGCAGTGGCTGGCGCTCAATATCGAAGCGGGGCTGCCGGTGATCGATGCCGCCAACAGCGCGCAATTTATTCCGCAGGCAACCAACCTGCAGGCACTGGGCGGGATCAGCTTTAAAAAAGGGTGTTACACCGGCCAGGAGATGGTGGCGCGGGCAAAATTCCGTGGAGCCAACAAGCGAGCCTTGTGGACGCTGGCAGGCCATGCCAGCCGTGTACCTGAAGCGGGCGAGGATTTAGAGCTGAAAATGGGTGAGAACTGGCGCCGTACCGGCACCGTGTTAGCCGCCGTGC
The DNA here is from genome assembly GCA_023425455.1 of Pseudomonadota bacterium. Lineage (GTDB taxonomy): Bacteria > Pseudomonadota > Gammaproteobacteria > Enterobacterales > Enterobacteriaceae > Enterobacter. The sequence goes on from JAFACP010000363.1 coordinate 1,415, forward strand.
AGCTTGACGATGGCCGTCTGCTGGTGCAGGCGGTGATGAATAACGACATGGAAGCAGACAGCGTATTCCGCGTCCGTGACGACGCAGGTACCCTGAGCATCGAACCGCTGCCTTACCCCCTTGAGGCATAATCACAGCCGGGCTAAAGCAGGGCTAAAAAAGCAAAACGGTAACCCTGCGGTTACCGTTTTGTTGCCTGCCCTTTCGCGCGCCAGTTATACCTGCCCGACATACAGATAGATAGCCAGGAAGTGGCACACGCTGCCGCCCAGCACAAAGCCATGCCAGATCGCATGGTTGTATGGGATGCGTTTGCAGACGTAGAAAATCACCCCCAGCGAATAGACAACGCCGCCGACCGCCAGTAAGGTCACCCCTCCTGCCGCAAGCTTAACCGCCAGTTGATACACCACAATCAGCGACAGCCAGCCCATTGTCAGATAGGTCACCAGCGACAGCACCTTAAAGCGATGTGCGATGGTCAGTTTAAAGAGGATCCCGAGCAGCGCCAGACTCCAGATGACAATCATCAGGCCACGCGATAGCGGTGAGTTTAACCCCACCAGCAAAAACGGCGTGTAGGTACCTGCAATAAGAAGATAGATTGCGCAGTGATCAAATTTCTTCAGCCAGTGCTTAGCCCGCTGATGCGGGATGGCATGGTACAGCGTCGAGGCCAGAAACAGCAGGATCATACTGCCGCCATACAGGCTGTAGCTGGTGATCGCCATTGCACTGGCGTTTGTATCAGCAGCCTGAACCAGCAGTAACACCAGCCCCACAATCCCAAAAACCAGGCCTATGCCGTGGCTAATGCTGTTGGCTATTTCCTCAGCCAGCGAATATCCCTGTGCGATTAATGGCTTGTCCACCATGGGTAACTCCGGGAAAACAAAAAGATGATTATTCATCGCCAGACCATGCTAACTGAGAATGATTCCAGTGAACACCTGTTAGCTAAAATAAAAAATCAGAACCAGTTTCTTTTTTACAATCATATGATTACAAAAAAATTTCAGCTAACAATCGTTCTTTTTAATTTAAAGGCATTTAAAATCAATCACATAAAAATGAGAGCGTTCCGGATAGATTTCCGCAATCACGCGTCTGAGCGCCTCAAGTGACATATTCTCCTGCTGGGCGTGCTTCTCCGTCAGCGTATCCAGCGTCACGGTTGAAGTGCCGGTCACTTCGATAGTGCAAAAGTAGCCATCATCTTCATACCGCCCCACCCGCAGAATGTCGCCCGCCCGGAAGTGAGATTCGCTTTCATCCCGAATGGTGATGGTTTTACGCCCGGCCACGATGTCGTCCTGGAAACGCTGAAAAAAAGTGATGTCGTTTGGCTGCATGTTATTATTCCCTGAAGAAAAGTCTGATGAGTGAGTGTAGCTATTGTGAGCATGTTCTCCCATTCCGCCGTTGCCAGTCTCAACAATCTGGAGATGATGGTCTACAACTATGTCATTAAAAACCGTGACAAAGTGATGTACATGACCATCCGCGAACTGGCGGATGCGGTCGGCGTCTCAACCACCACCATCCTGCGCTTTTGCCGCAAGCTGAACTGCGAGGGCTACTCCGAATTCCGCGTACGCTTTAAGCTTTATTTAGAACAGAATGAACCCCAGCAGGCGAATTTCGCTGCCAGTGAAATCATTAGCTTTTTTAAAAGCGTCAATAATGAAGAGTTTGATCTCTTATTAGATAATGCGGTAGATATTATTTTATCTTCAGAGAGAATTATATTTGTCGGCGCAGGCACCTCTGGTTCGCTGGCAAAATATGGCGCGCGTTTTTTCTCTAATATCGGAAAATTCAGTAATCATATTGATGATCCTTATTTCCCGGTAACCAATGATATGGCGAAAAATGCGCTGGCCATTGTGCTCTCCGTTTCCGGTGAGACCGAGGAGATCCTGCGCTTCGCCAGCCAGTTCAGCCTGCATCACTGCAAAGTCCTCTCTATCACCAGCCACGAACATTCACGTCTGGCAAAGCTGGCAGATTTCAATCTCTCCTGGCATGTTCCGCAAACGCGTATTGGCGGCGTTTATGATATCACTACCCAAATACCGGTTATTTATATTCTGGAATCGCTTGGTCGCAAGCTGGCGAAGAAATTAACAGAATAAAACACCCTGTTTTTTGAATGTGACAAATTACATTTTTCGCAAATTGTTATATCGTGACATTTAATATCGCTTTGCTAGACTCGAAATCAATACGTCATACATTGAGAATAGCATTGATGAAAAAACTCACCTTACCAAACGATTTTTTATGGGGCGGTGCCGTTGCCGCACACCAGGTTGAAGGCGGCTGGAACAAAGGCGGCAAAGGCCCGAGCATTTGCGACGTGCTGACCGGCGGGGCCCACGGCGTACCGCGTGAAATCACCGGGCAGGTGATCGACGGGAAATACTACCCTAACCACGAGGCCATCGACTTCCACGGTCACTACAAAGAAGACATTAAGCTGTTTGCGGAGATGGGGTTCAAATGTTTCCGTACCTCTATTGCCTGGACGCGTATCTTCCCGAAAGGTGACGAAACGCAGCCAAATGAAGAGGGACTGCAGTTCTACGACGACATGTTCGATGAGCTGCTGAAGTACAACATTGAGCCGGTGATCACCCTCTCCCACTTCGAAATGCCGCTGCATCTGGTGCAGGAATACGGCGGCTGGACCAACCGCAGCGTGGTCGATTTCTTTGTACGCTTCTCTGAGGTGGTCTTCGAGCGCTACAAAAATAAGGTCAAATACTGGATGACCTTCAACGAGATCAACAACCAGCGTAACTGGCGCGCACCGCTGTTTGGTTACTGCTGCTCCGGGGTGGTGTATACCGAACACGACAACCCGGAAGAGACCATGTACCAGGTTCTGCACCACCAGTTTGTGGCCAGCGCGCTGGCGGTCAAAGCGGCGCGCCGCATTAACCCGGAAATGAAAGTCGGCTGTATGCTGGCGATGGTGGCGCTCTATCCGTTCTCCTGCAAACCGGAAGACGTGATGTTTGCCCAGGAGTCGATGCGTGAGCGCTATGTCTTTACCGACGTCCAGCTGCGTGGGTATTACCCGTCCTATGTGCTGAACGAATGGGAGCGCCGTGGTTTCTCCATCAGGATGGAAGCGGGCGACGAACAGATCCTGCGCGACGGCACCTGCGACTATCTGGGCTTCAGCTATTACATGACCAACGCGGTTAAAGCGGAAGGCGGTACCGGCGACGCCATCTCCGGCTTTGAGGGCAGCGTACCGAACCCGCACGTGAAAGCGTCTGACTGGGGCTGGCAGATTGATCCGGTTGGCCTGCGCTACTCGCTGTGCGAGCTGTACGAGCGCTATCAGAAGCCACTGTTCATCGTGGAAAACGGCTTTGGCGCTTACGACAAGGTGGAAGCGGATGGCAGCATCAACGATGATTACCGCATCGACTACCTGCGCGCCCATGTGGAAGAGATGATGAAAGCCGTTACCTACGACGGGGTTGATCTGATGGGCTACACCCCTTGGGGCTGCATCGACTGTGTCTCCTTCACCACGGGTCAATACAGCAAGCGCTACGGTTTTATCTATGTGAACAAGCACGACGACGGCACAGGCGACATGTCCCGCTCGCGCAAGAAAAGTTTTGACTGGTACAAACGAGTGATTGCCAGCAACGGCGAAACGCTGTGATGTTTACCCTCTCCTGTCACAGGAGAGGGAGTTTCTTCTCCTCCAGACACTTCTTTACAGCTGTCGCGTTGCCGACGATCAACGACGCCGGGGGCGATCTGGCGCGTCAGTGGAGCCTGCAGCTGACGGTGACGTGAAATCAGTGACCACCGGCTGGGCCCGTTCCTGGGGAATGCGCCTGCGGCTGTGGCTGGCGTCATAACCCCTATTTTCCACCGGCGAGTTCAAGGAAGCTACCGGTCACGTAGGACGCGTTGTCGCTCAGCAGCCAGGCAATGGCCTGAGCGACTTCCTCCGGCTGGCCGCCACGCTGCATCGGCAGCATCGCCTTCACCCGATCCACGCGCCCCGGCTCTCCGCCGGAGGCGTGAATGTCGGTATAGATCAACCCCGGACGCACGCCGTTAACCCGGATCCCCTGAGCCGCCACCTCCAGCGATAAACCAATGGTCAGGGAACCCACCGCCCCTTTGGACGCGGCGTAATCCACGTATTCACCCGGTGCCCCCAGCCGCGAGGCCGCGGACGACACATTCACAATCGCCCCGCCCTTGCCGCCGTGCCTGAACGACATACGCTTTACCGCTTCACGGCAGCAGAGAAAATACCCCGTGACGTTGGTGGCCAGCACCCGGTTGATGCGTTCAGCAGAGAGGTTTTCGACGGTGGACTGCGCAAACAGAATCCCGGCATTGTTCACCAGCGCGACGAGCGGCTCATCCTGTTGATCCAGAAGGGTAAACATCGCCGTCACCTGCGCTTCGTCGCTGATATCCGCGCGCACCGCAAAGGCCTGACCGCCCGCATCCGTTATCTGACGGACAACCTCGCTCGCCGCCTGTGCGTTGCGATGGTAATTCACCGCCACACTGAAGCCTTCCGCTGCCAGCTTCAGCGCCGTCGCTCTGCCGATCCCACGGCTGGCGCCGGTCACAAGTGCAATTGCCATACTTTTCTCCAGATAAAAAAAGGCCGGGTAGCGCATAAGCTTACCCGGCCCGCAGAGTCACCGCAAAACGGTTACTGGTATTCGCTCATCGGCACGCAGGAGCAGAACAGATTCCGGTCACCGTACACATCGTCGAGACGCTTCACGGTTGGCCAGTATTTGTTTGCCACACCGGCCGGGAAGACGGCCTGTTCGCGGGAATAGCCGTGTTTCCACTCCGCCACCAGCTCATTCTGGGTGTGAGGGGCGTTAACCAGCGGGTTATCTTCCAGCGTCCACTCCCCCCCTTTCACGCGGTCAATTTCGCCGCGAATGGCGAGCATCGCCCCGATAAAACGATCCAGCTCAACCTTACTTTCCGACTCGGTAGGTTCAACCATCAGCGTCCCCGCAACCGGGAAAGACATCGTAGGCGCATGGAAGCCATAGTCGATCAGACGTTTAGCGATATCCAGCTCGCTGATGCCGGTCTCTTCCTTCAGAGGACGAATATCGAGAATACATTCGTGCGCCACGCGACCGTCACGGCCGGTGTAGAGCACCGGGAAGGCGTCCTTCAGGCGAGTGGCAATGTAGTTGGCGTTGAGGATCGCCACCTGGCTTGCCTGCTTCAGCCCTTCCGCGCCCATCATACGGATATACATCCAGCTGATTGGCAGAATAGACGCGCTACCAAACGGAGCCGCAGAGACCGCCCCCTGACGGGTCAACATCCCTTCAATCTGCACCACGCTGTGCCCTGGAACAAACGGCGCGAGGTGCGCTTTGACACCGATTGGCCCCATACCAGGACCGCCGCCGCCGTGTGGAATGCAGAAGGTTTTATGCAGGTTCAGGTGCGAAACGTCGGCCCCGATAAAGCCCGGAGAGGTGATCCCCACCTGAGCATTCATGTTTGCGCCATCAAGATACACCTGACCACCGAACTGATGGACGATGTCGCACACTTCGCGAATCGTCTCTTCGTACACGCCGTGGGTGGAAGGATAAGTCACCATGATGCAGGAAAGCGTGTCGCCAGCCTGAGCGGCTTTCTCGCGCAGATCGGCAAGATCGATATTGCCGCTCTTATCGCACGCCACGACCACCACGTCCATCCCCGCCATCTGGGCGGAGGCCGGGTTTGTACCGTGTGCGGAGGCCGGGATCAGGCAGATATCACGATGCCCCTCATTGCGGCTTTCGTGATAGTGGCGGATCGCCAGCAGGCCCGCATATTCGCCCTGTGCGCCGGAGTTCGGCTGCATGCAGAGCGCATCGTAACCGGTCAGTTTCACCAGCCAGTCGGAGAGCTGGTTAATCATCAGATGATACCCTTCCGCCTGTTCGGCCGGGCAGAACGGATGCAGCTCGGAAAACTCAGGCCAGGTGATCGGGATCATCTCAGCCGCAGCGTTCAGCTTCATGGTGCAGGAGCCCAGCGGGATCATCGCCTGGTTCAGCGCCAGATCTTTGCGCTCCAGGGAGTGCATATAACGCATCATTTCGGTTTCGCTGTGATAGCGATTAAAGACCGGGTGCGTCAGGATCGCGTCGTCGCGCAGCATACTTTCCGGAACAGAGCAGCTGTCATGCGCCACCTCTTTATCCAGCGCGTCAATGTCCAGGTCATGAGCATCGCCCAGCAGCACATTGAACAGGTTCAGCACATCTTCACGGGTGGTGCTCTCATCAAGAGTCATACCTACCGCATTGAGGATGTCGCTGCGCAGGTTGATTTCTGCCGCGTCAGCACGCGCCAGCACCGCGGCTTTGTCGGCCACTTCAACGCACAGGGTGTCGAAGAAGTGCGCGTGGCGCAGCTTGAGTCCTTTTTGCTGCAGGCCGCAGGCCAGAATATCGGTCAGACGATGAATGCGACCGGCAATGCGCTTCAGTCCGGCCGGACCGTGGAAGACCGCATACAGGCTGGCGATATTGGCCAGCAGTACCTGGGAGGTACAGATGTTGGAGTTCGCCTTCTCGCGACGAATGTGCTGTTCGCGGGTCTGCATCGCCATGCGCAGCGCGGTGTTACCGGCGGCATCTTTCGAGACGCCGATAATACGGCCAGGCATGGAGCGTTTAAATTCATCTTTCGCAGCGAAAAACGCCGCGTGCGGGCCGCCGTAGCCCATCGGTGCGCCGAAACGCTGTGCGGAGCCGAAAACAATATCCGCCCCCTGTTTACCCGGCGCGGTCAGCAGCACCAGCGCCATAAAATCAGCCGCGACGCTCACCACCACTTTACGGGTTTTCAGCTCGCCGATAAGCGTGCTGTAGTCGTGAACTTCACCGGTGGTGCCAACCTGCTGCAGCAGCACGCCGAACACGTCCTGATGATCCAGCACTTTGTCTGCATCATCCACAATCACTTCAAAACCAAAGGTTTGTGCGCGGGTACGAACCACATCCAGTGTTTGTGGATGCACATCGGCCGCCACGAAGAAACGGTTGGCATTTTTCAGCTTGCTCACGCGCTTAGCCATCGCCATGGCTTCAGCCGCCGCGGTTGCTTCGTCCAGCAGGGAAGCAGAAGCAATGTCCAGACCGGTCAGATCCAGCGTGACCTGCTGGAAGTTCAGCAGCGCTTCCAGCCGGCCCTGAGACACTTCCGGCTGGTAAGGCGTGTAGGCGGTATACCAGCCCGGATTTTCCAGCATATTGCGCAGAATAACCGGCGGTAGCTGCACGTTGGTGTAGCCCATGCCAATGTATGACTTATAGCGCTTGTTGAGGGCGGCAATCGCCTTCAGCTCCGCCAGGGCGGCGTATTCGGTGGTCGCTTCACCGACCTGAGGCGGGGTCGCGAGCTGGATGTCTTTTGGCACGATCTGGCCGATCAGTGCGTTTAATGAATCCGCGCCAACCGTCTTCAGCATCTCCTGCTGTTGCTGAGCATCCGGCCCAATGTGACGTTCAATGAAGGCGCCACGGTTTTCAAGCTGGCTTAAAGTCTGTGTCATGAGCGATGGTTCCTGAAACATGCAGTGAAAGTGTTTTTGCCCTCCCGGTTAGCGGAGGGCCGGGATGAGGGCGAGATGGACGCCCCTCATCCCCCTCTCCCCGAAAGGGAGAGGGACAGGCTTATTCGTCTTCCAGTAAAGCTTCGTATGCGGTCGCGTCCAGCAGCGCGGCAACTTCCGCTTCGTCGCTGGCCTTGATTTTGAAAATCCAGCCGCCGGCATAGGGCTCGCTGTTAACCAGCTCCGGGGCGTCACCGAGGGCGTCGTTGACGGCCACGATTTCGCCGCTGACCGGCGCATAAATATCAGAGGCCGCTTTTACGGACTCAGCAACCGCGCAGTCGTCGCCTGCACTCACGGTCGCCCCGACGTCAGGCAGGTCAACAAACACCATATCGCCCAGCAGCTCTTGTGCATGCTCGGTGATACCCACGGTGTAAGTGCCATCCGCCTCTTTGCGCAGCCACTCGTGTTCTTTACTGTATTTCAGTTCTGCTGGCACATTGCTCATTGAAGTTCTCCTGATAAAAATGATTAGGCGACCGGCTTACCGGCGCGAACAAAAATCGGTTTGGTCACGTTCACCGGCATTTCGCGGTTACGGATCTGTACAACGGCCGTTTCACCAATACCTGCCGGCACGCGAGCCAGTGCAACACTGTAACCCAGCGTCGGAGAGAAGGTACCGCTGGTGATCACGCCTTCGCGCTGATTACCCTGTGCATCAATAAAACGCACCGGCAGCTCGCCGCGCAGCACGCCTTTCTCGGTCATGACCAGCCCCACCAGCTGTTCAGTGCCTTTCTCACGCTGGAGCTCCAGCGCTTCGCGGCCAATGAACTCGCGCTCAGCAGGTTCCCACGCAATGGTCCAGCCCATATTCGCGGCCAGCGGCGAGACGCTCTCGTCCATCTCCTGACCATACAGATTCATTCCTGCCTCAAGGCGCAGCGTGTCGCGAGCGCCCAGGCCAGCCGGTTTAACGCCCGCTTCCACCAGCGCGCGCCAGAAATCAGCGGCTTTCTCGTTCGGCAGCGCGATTTCATAGCCCGCTTCCCCGGTATAGCCGGTGGTGGCAATGAAAAGATCGCCTGCCTGTACGCCGAAGAAAGGCTTCATACCGGCGGTGGCGTTACGCTGCTCGTCGCTGAACAGCGCCGCCGCTTTGGCCTGTGCGTGAGGGCCCTGAACCGCAATCAGCGACAGGTCGTCACGGACGGTGATATCGATGGCAAACGGTTCTGCGTGTTGGGAAATCCAGGAGAGGTCTTTTTCGCGAGTGGCGGAGTTTACAACGAGGCGGAAGAAATCTTCGGTGAAGTAATAGACGATCAGGTCATCAATCACGCCGCCTGAGGCATTTAGCATCCCGGTATAGAGCGCTTTGCCCGGCGTTTTCAGCTTCGCGACGTCGTTTGCCAGCAGATAACGCAAAAACTCCCGGGTACGGCTGCCGCGCAGGTCGACAATCGTCATGTGGGAGACGTCGAACATGCCGGCATCGGTGCGCACGGCGTGGTGCTCATCAATCTGCGAGCCGTAGTGCAGCGGCATCATCCAGCCATGAAAATCCACCATGCGCGCGCCGCAAAGCACGTGTTGTTCGTACAACGGAGTCTGTTGAGCCATCTTTTCCTCGTTGAATAAGCGGGGCTGTCTTGCGTTTCGCAGGCCAAAATTCACCACGAAACTCGGCGTCGACGTCATCTGGCGATACCGACGCAAACGTTCTCTTTTGTCTGAACTTACCACCGAAATCGGCGATTAACCATAAGGCAAAATGGGCCATCACATTAGCTTATGACCAAAAACAGCGAAAAGAGCCACAGAGTTATTAGCTGGACATCTGGCAATTACACAGCACAAAAATAATGCATAAGTATCATTATTTCGTTCTCGGTAATATTTGATATGGGAAAAAGGCGGAAATTCCTGTGACAGGAAAAAAGCGACATTAGTTAATCTAATGCGAAAAATGGCGTGAAATTAGAATATTTCAAATGTTCCTATTTTCCCGCCCGGAAGACCGGAAAAATAAACTGTGACGGGGGTCAATACACAAAATTATTCACGTTGCATCAAGACGACAAGTCTGGAAGACCCCAGTCACTTACTCAGGTAAGTGACTGGGGTGAGCAGACGCAGCCAACGCAGAGGAAGTGAATGTTAGCGCAGCCAGTCTGGCAGGTCGTTAAGCCCCATCGCCTGACGCAGCAGCTGAGGTTTGACGCCTGGCAGGGTATCAGCCAGCTTCAGACCGATGTCACGCAGCAGCTTTTTCGCCGGATTCGCCCCGGCAAACAGTTCGCGGAAACCCTGCATGCCCGCCAGCATCATTGCCGCGCTGTGCTTACGACTGCGTTCGTAGCGACGCAGGTAAAGATGCTGTCCAATATCCTTGCCTTCGCGGCGCAGACGACGCAGCTCTTCAGTCAGCTCTGCCGCATCCATAAAGCCAAGGTTAACCCCCTGACCTGCAAGAGGATGAATGGTGTGCGCCGCGTCGCCAATCAGCGCCAGCCGGTGGGCGGCAAACTGACGCGCGTAGCGGCCCGTCAGTGGGAATAGCTGGCGCTCGCTTTCAGGCGAGCACAACCCCAGACGGTTATCAAACGCCACGCACAGCGCCTGGCTGAACGCCTCTGGCGTCGCCTCTGCCATCTCCTGCGCTTTTTGCGGTACCAGTGACCAGACGATAGAGCAGAGGTGCGGATCGGCCAGCGGTAAAAACGCCAGAATACCGTCGTTATGGAATACCTGACGCGCAATCCCGCCGTGCGGCTCCACGGTACGAATGGTAGCGACCAGCGCGTGGTGACGATAATCCCAGAAGGTTAATGGAATATCGGCCTTATTGCGCAGCCAGGAATTTGCGCCATCGGCGCCGACCACCAGGCGGGCGGTGAGCATCTCACCATTTTGCAGGGTAATAAACGCGTCATTCTCCCCCCATACAACCTGCTGGAGCTGCGCGGGCGCAATCAGCGTGACATCGCTGCAGGCCTGCGCTTTTTGCCACAGGGCGTGGTGGATCACGGCGTTCTCAATGATGTGACCGAGGTGGCTGTAGCCCATGCTTTCGTCATCAAACGCAATATGCCCGAAGCTGTCTTTGTCCCACACTTCCATGCCGTGATAGCAGCTGGCACGCCGGGCCACAATCTCTGACCACACGCCAAGGCGGTCAAGCAGCTTTTCGCTGGCCGCATTTATCGCCGATACGCGGAGTTCCGGCGGCGCATCCTGGGCAACAGGCAGAGGCTGTTTTTGCTCAAGCACGGCCACACGCAAGCCGCTGCCCTGCAAACCGCAGGCCAGCGCCAGTCCGACCATTCCGCCGCCGACAATGGCGACATCAACATTTTGCACGGTGATAACTCCTTAACGCGCGACCCAACCAAGAGTCCGCTGCGCCAGCACGTCGCGTGCCGGAATGAATAATTCCATCGCCATGAGTCCGAGGTTGCGCCCCGCAACCAGCGGTGCCCAGCGATTCGCAAACAGATGAACCAGACCATCGGTCACGCCAATGGTGGCCTCTTTATCGGCCTGACGCCGCTTCTGGTAATGGCACAATACGCCATAGGCGCCGCAATCGTTCCCTTCACGCCACGCCTGCGCCAGCGTTTCAGCAAGGCTCATCACATCGCGCAGACCCAGATTAAACCCCTGTCCGGCGATCGGGTGCAGCGTTTGCGCGGCGTTACCGACCAGCGCCAGACGATGAGAGATGGATTGCGCCGCTGTGGTCAGCGAAAGAGGATAGACCGAACGTTTACCGGCCTGCGTGATCCGTCCGAGACGCCAGCCAAAGGCTTTTTGCAGCTCGGCGCAGAAACGGTCGTCGGACCAGGCCTGCACCCCGGCGGCACTGTCCTGAGGGTGGCACCACACCAGCGAGCAGCGGCCTTGCGACATCGGCAGCATCGCCAGCGGGCCATACCGGGTGAAACGTTCAAAGGCCCGGCCGTCGTGTGCCACCGCGGTTGAAACATTGGCGATAACGGCTATCTGATTGTACGGCTGCTGTTGCCATGCCACGCCGCACTGAGCCCCCAGCGCGGATCGTGAACCGTCAGCGGCCACCAGAAGCTGGCCTTCAAGCAACGTTCCATCCTCCAGGGTTACGCTGACCGCCTCAGCACTGCGGCTAAAGCTGGCGACCCGCGCCGGACAGTGCAGGGTAACGCCAGGCGCATCCTGTAACAACCGGAACAGGCGTAAGCCAACGTCATGCAGCTCAACCACCTGCCCCAGCGCCTCAATCCGGTAATCCTGCGCATCAAGGGTAACAAAACCCGCATGACCGCGATCGCTGACGTGTACGGTATTAATTGCCGTTGCACACCCGGCGATCGCCTGCCAGATGCCGATGCGTGCAAGCTGCTGACACGTGCCCTGCGCCAGCGCTATCGCCCGGGAATCAAAGCCGGGGTGCTGTGTCGCCTGCGGTGAAACCGCCTCAACCAGATGGACCGGCAGCAGACCGTGGGTGAGCTGCGAAATGGCCAGCGCCAGCGTCGCCCCGGCCATCCCACCGCCTACGATAATGACGCTCATGCGCGGGCCGCTGCCATCAGCGCCTCAATGTCGTCAGCGCGCTTCACCACCGAGGCGGTCAGGTTCTCGTTCCCGCTCTCAGTGATCGCGATATCGTCTTCGATACGAATGCCAATCCCCCGGTATGCTTGCGGTACATCCGCGTCCGGCGCGATATACAGCCCCGGCTCAACGGTCAGCACCATGCCCGGCTCCAGCGGGCGCGAACGTTCAGGCCCGTAGCCGCCGACATCGTGTACATCAAGCCCCAGCCAGTGACTCAGGCCATGCATAAAGTACGGTCGAAGCGCATTCTCAGCAATCAGG
>JAFACP010000235.1 GCA_023425455.1 Pseudomonadota bacterium
TGCGAAGAATAGCCGGACAATCTGCCCTTTCTCTTTGCAACGGCATGGTTTAGTCGGCAAGGCTGTCGAAAATTGTCCGGAATTTCAGGTGCTGTTTTCTGAACAACGCGATCAGCTGCGGGTCGAAATGCCGTCCGGCGCCTTCCTCGATCGTCTCGCAGGCCTGTTCATGCGAAAAGCCCGGCTTGTAAACCCGCTTTTGCCGCAGGGCGTCATAGACATCGGCCAGCGCCAGAATACGGGCCTCAATGGGAATTTGCTCGCCCTTTAGCCCTTCAGGATAACCGCTGCCATCCCACTTCTCATGGTGATAGTGAATAAGATTTTCCGCCGTCGCGCCAAGCCCCAGCCCCTGAATAATGCGCCAGCCTTTCACCGTATGCAGCTTCATCTCGCTAAACTCGTCTGTGCTGAGCGGCCCCTGTTTGCGCAGGATCCGCTCCGGAACCGCAATTTTACCGACATCGTGCAGGGAGGCGAAATGTTCGATGTCACGGATCATTTTACGCGACAGCCCCAGCTCACGCGCCATCAGGCCACAGTATTTGGCCACCCGCTGAATATGGCTTCCGGTTTCGTCATCATGCGCCCGGTTGACCTTCTCCAGCGCCTGCACAATATTGCGGTTGACCAGCTGGCTCTGGCGCAGATGCCTGCGCATCATTATCAGCATCCCGATGCTGAACAGCGCGGTGATCAGCAGGATCACACTGATGATTTTTAATGTGTTTTTGGTGAGATTGGGGAAGAACGGCCGCGCTTCCTGACGTTCAATCTGGTTGCGAAATTCAGACAGCCGGTGTACCTGAGTCAGCAGCCGGAACAGAGGGTGATCGGGTTGCACCCACGGGCCGATCAGATACTCAGAGCGGGTGACGCCGGCGACCTTGAGCACCCCGCGAAACAGCTCATTTCCGCGCAGCGTTGACTCCATCGAGTTGAGATCGCCAAGGATAAAGTCGATTTTATTGTCTTCAATGGCGTCAATCAGCGCCTCAACGTCGGGCTGAGGCACGATAATCACGTCGTTGCCAAAGCGACGCTGCAGGTAGGCTGCAGAAAATGATTTCTCCAGCACCCCCACGCGCTGACCGCGCACGCGCGCTTCATCCCATAAAAAAGGTTTCCCAATGTGATTGTAATAGACGTTGTGCCAGGCGATATCCGGGCCGATTCGTCCGTCGGCATGGGCAATATTGCTGCGTTCGGCGATATCGACCAGTCGAATGGGCCACTGGCTTGCGGGCAGGGTGGCGGCGTAGTTATCGATAAAATTGACCGTCACCGGCAGGTTAAACAGCTCGCGCATATCGTTGATCATATCGATGGCCGTGCCGTGATAACCCCTGCTGTCCTTCCAGATAAGCGGTGGAAAGTTCTCGTTTTTCGGTAACGTGATTTCCAGACGGTTATCCGCCAGCCAGGCGCGCTCTTCGGCGGTCATCACGATGCGGCTCAGCAGGTAGTCTCGTCTGCTCTTTTCCAGCGCCGCGTGCAGTTCGCCGCTGCGATACCACTCGCCGATAAAGGCGTTGATTTTGTCGCGCAGCGGACGCAGCCCGGGGCTGAACGCCAGCACGACCGGGATGCGCAGTTCGGGAAACGGTCGCGAGATAAGATAGTAGCGCGGGGTATTTTCCATCTCCGGAGCGTCATTAATATAGACATCCGCCTGATGCGTGCTCAGCAGCTGAAAGGCCTCATCGCTGGTGGCGACCAGACGCAGGGAGCGGAATTTGAGGTCCGGGTAGCGCTGTCGCACGCTGTCAAGCGTGGCGTCATCCCGGCGAAACAACACCCGGGCATGGCGTAACTGGTCGGGCGAGGTGACGACCATCGACAGGCTGGCGGCCACCACTTCATTATCAAACAGGCGGGCAGAGAGCGTTTTTGTTCGGGCGCGCGCTTCGGTTCGCAGCACCCCGGCGTAGACGCCATACTCATCTTTCGCGAAACGCTGGCCGATATCGCTGCCGGAAAGCGGCTTAAGCTGCAGGTTAATACCCAATTTGCGGTTGATGGCAGTGATTAAATCAGGATAGAAACCGCGCCATTCTCCCTGCGGCGTGCGCCAGGACTCAACGTTACTGGCATCATACATCCAGACCGGGATTGGCTCCTGCGCCTCAGCGGCATACAGCGCAGGTGAAACGCCCGACAACAGGCAGATAAACCAGAAAAACAGGACGATGCGTGGCGTTCGGCGGCGCGGATTCACAGATGTTCCCCAGCGGTTTATTTCTCTTTGGATGCAGTCTAGCTAACTGTACGGACAGGGAATAGCGTTTTCGTAACTTTCTGGTAACGTGTCGATCGGCGGCAACTGACCTGAAATTGTGAGCGCATCTTCGTTTTTTAAAACAAGTTTTCACTTAATTTGAAAGCATGTTTAATTGATAGTAAGGTGAAGGCGAAACGGTATCCACGGCGGGAGCTCCCGCACAGCATTCAGGAGAGACAAGATGAAAATTGCACTGATGATGGAAAACAGCCAGGCCGCGAAGAACCCCATCATCCTTAACGAGTTAAAAGCCGTCGCCGATGAGAAAGGTTTCCCGGTCTATAACGTCGGAATGAGTGATGAGCACGATCACCATCTGACCTATATCCATCTGGGGATTATGGCGAGCATTCTGCTGAATTCCAGAGCTGTTGACTTTGTGGTCACAGGCTGCGGTACTGGCCAGGGGGCGCTGATGTCCCTGAATATTCACCCGGGTGTGATCTGCGGGTACTGCATCGATCCGGCGGATGCCTTCCTGTTTGCGCAGATCAACAACGGTAACGCGCTGTCGCTGCCCTTTGCCAAGGGCTTTGGCTGGGGCGCTGAACTGAATGTGCGCTTTATTTTTGAAAAAGCCTTTACCGGGCGCAACGGTGAGGGGTATCCGCCGGAGCGTAAAGAGCCTCAGGTACGCAATGCCGGTATCCTCAATCAGGTGAAAGCGGCGGTGGTGAAAGAAAATTATCTTGATACCCTGCGCGCCATCGATCCTGAGCTGGTGAAGACCGCAGTTTCCGGACAGCGTTTCCAGCAGTGCTTCTTCGAGAACTGCCAGGACAAGGAGATCGAAGCCTTTGTTCGCGGTCTTGTCGGTTAACTGAACGTGACCCGATAACCGGTGCGTTATCGGGCTCCGCCGGGCCAGCGTTAGCTGGCCTTTTTTATTGCTTCATGGACACGGCGCTGCCGGCCTGTTTGCTCAGTCGCAGGGTATCGACCATCCCCGCCAGACAAATCAGTGCAATCGCAACAAACGCCAGACGAAAACTGATGCCGGGTAACGCGGCGATCCCCAGTAGTTCACTCGCTTTTTCGCCGATGCGGATGCCAATCGCCCCGAGGGTGATGCCAAGCCCAACGGCCAGCTGTGTTGCGGTGGAAAACAGGGTATTGGCATAACTCATCTGGGCGGAAGGCACATCGGCAAAGGCCAGCGTACTTACCGCGGTAAACTGAATGGAGCGAAATACCCCGCCAAGATAGAGGATCAGCATAATCAGCCAGACAGGGGTCTGCGGCGTAAGGAAGGCGCAGGCAAGCAGGGCGAAGACATTTAACGCGCCGTTGATCAGCAACAGCCGCTTAAAGCCAAGCCCGCGTATAAGCGGCGTGGTCGCAGGCTTAATGGTGAGATTGCCGACAAACACGGCCAGTACCAGCAGGCCGGAATGGAAGGCGTCCATCCCAAACCCCACCTGAAACATCAGCGGCAGAAGAAAAGGCACCGCGCTTATTGATGCGCGAAACAGCGAGCCGCCGTACATCGTGACGCGAAACGTCGGTACCCTGAGGGCATCCAGGCGGATCATCGGCCACGGCACGCGCTGAAAGTGACGCAGGGCGAAAACCATCGCCACGCTGCCGACCGCCAGCAACAGCAGCGTCAGCCCCGCCTCAATATGGTGCCCGCCCATCGACTCCATGGCATACACCAGGCTCACCATGGCGACGGTGGTGGCCACAAAGCCGGTTAAATCAAAGGGACGACGGGTCTCTTCGGCAATGTCGGGTATCAGGCGCAGCGCCAGCAGGATAGCGACGATCCCGAGCGGAAGATTAATAAAAAAGATCCAGCGCCAGCTGGCGTAGCTGGTGATAAACCCGCCGAGCGGCGGGCCAATAATGGGCGCCACGAGCGCGGGCCAGGTCAATGTGGCGATGGCGGCGATGAGCTGCGACTTTGGCGTGGTACGCAAAACCGCCAGACGCCCCACGGGTACCATCAGCGCGCCTCCCATCCCCTGAAGGACGCGCATGGCGACGAAGTGATCGACCGTCGAGGCGAGGCCGCACAGGACGGAAGCCAGCGTGAAAATGGCGAGGGCTGTCGCAAAGACTTTACGGGCGCCGAAGCGATCGGCAATCCAGCCGCTGGCCGGGATCAGCACCGCAAGCGTAATCAGGTACGCGCTGATGCCGATATTTAAATCGACCGCCTGTACGCCAAAGCTCTTCGCCATATCGGGCAGTGCGGTGGCGATGACCGTCCCGTCAAGAAACTCCATAAAGAAGGCTCCGGCCACGAGCAGCGCCGCAGGCGATAAGCCACGGCGCGTTTTACCGGCGATGTTCTCACTCATTTTCATCCTGCCAATTCAAAAAAAATAATAAAAATTTACTGAATTTTTAATGTCATAACCTGCAGATTTCACGGCGATTTTTTAACGAATTCGCATCATTGCTCTCTTTTTTGGTGTGACCAGCATCACAAAAACATTGATTTTTGTGATGCTGCTCATATTATGTGTGCATCAAAAATAACACCTGCATAACACGTTACCGGAGCATCACTATGAAACTGCGCAAAATCCTGAAAAGCATGTGGGCTAACTACTGCAACACATTTAAAGACGTGCCGCCGGGCGCGATGTTCTGATAAAAAAACCTGCTTCGGCAGGTTTTTTTATCTCTGCGGGCGACGAGAGGGAGATGAAAGGGCGTGCGTTTTGTTACTATGGCGGCCTTTAACGAAGGAGAACCCCCATGTCACAAAACCTGAGCGCCGATCAGGAACTGGTATCTGACGTCGTCGCGTGCCAGCTGGTTATCAAACAGATCCTTGATGTATTAGACGTTATTGCGCCGGTCGAAGTCCGCGAAAAAATGTCCACCCAACTGAAAAACATCGATTTCACCAGCCATCCTTCTGCAGCGGATCCGGTCACCCTTCGCGCAATACAGAAAGCCATCGCGCTGATTGAGCTGAGATTCACGCCGCAGGGTGAGTCTCACTAAAATAAACCGATGTTTTGAAATTAGAAACACTTTTCTGACAACAGGGCGACAGTGCTGTCGCCCTGCGTTGCAATCACAGGAAGGTTTGCACCAGCAAATAACTCGCTGCGCATGCGCAGCTGACGCCGATGAGGCCTGGCAGAATAAAGCTGTGGTTGATGATAAAGCGGCCGATGCGCGTGGTTCCCGAGCGGTCAAAGCCAATGCAGGCCAGATCGCTTGGGTAGGTGGGCAGCACAAAGTAGCCATACGATGCCGGGAAGAAGGCGATGAGCATTTTCGGCTCGACCCCGAGCATTAAGCCCATCGGCGCAACGGCGGTTAAGGCCGCCGCCTGGCTGTTGACAAGCTTGGAGACCAGAAACAGCACGATGGCATAGGTCCAGGGATGGCTTTTCACCACCCCTTCCAGCGCCATTTTCAGCTCATCAAGGTGTGCCTGGAAAAAGGTATCGCTCATCCATGCCACGCCGAACACCGAGAAAATCGCCACCATCCCAGCCTTAAATACCGCGCCGCCTGAAATAGCCGACGCATTAACCTTACAGACCATCAGCATCACCGCGCCGGCGATCAGCATCATCATCTGGATAACAAGGTTCATCGAGAGCGCGCTCATTTTCCCTTTGATCTCAAAGGCCGGGCGCAGGTCTGGCAGGGCGCCCAGCAGAACCACGACAGCAATCCCGGCGAAGAAAATCCAGGTTGACCAGTAGGCCTGCTTCGGAAAGCGCTGGTCCATTAAGGTCTCTGTACCGCCGTAGATAAATTCACGCTGCTTCGGGTCGGCCAGCTTCTGCTGGAAGAGCGGATCATCCGCCAGATCTTTACCGCGGCGCAGACTCCACAGGGCGGCAATCGTCACCCCAAACAGAGACGCGGGCACCGAGATAGCCAGAATTTCGAGGATCCCCCATGCGTGACCCATCCCGTGCTGCGCGCCGAGGATCGACACCAGCGATACCACCGCGACCGAGACCGGAGAGGCGGTGATCGCCATCTGCGAGGCCACAGAGGCCACGGCCATAGGACGCTCAGGGCGAATGCCTTTTTTCAGCGCGATATCCGCAATAATCGGAAACATGGTGTAAACCACATGACCGGTGCCGCACAGAAAGGTCAGGGTCCAGGTTGTGAACGGGGCGAGCAGGGTAATGTGCTGCGGGTGTTTCCGAAGCAGACGCTCGGCAAACTGCATCATCACGTTCAGACCGCCCGCGGTTTGCAGCGTGGCGGCACAGCCGATCACCGCAAGGATAGTGAGCATCACGTCAACCGGCGGCTTACCCGGCTGAAGGCCAAAGATAAAACTCAGAATAAACAGCCCAATGCCGCTTATCAGACCCAGCCCCATACCGCCAAACCGGGTTCCGACCAGCAGGCAGAGGATAACGACAATAAACTCAATGGTGATCATGATGCTCCCTCGTCGATGAAATAAAATTACGCAAATCATTACACGATGCAGGGATATTCATTGGGAGCGAGATCTGATTTGTTAACAATCAACAAAAACAGCGAGTTGGCAGGAGATGCGGGGCGATACCGCCTGCGCCGGGTGGCG
>JAFACP010000155.1 GCA_023425455.1 Pseudomonadota bacterium
AAGGCTTGCAGCGTAATGATCAGGATGTGGAAAATGGCCCATGGCACATTCAGAATCCACTGTGACCACCACGGCAGAAGACCCGCGATCAGAATGAAAATCAGCTCACCCGCATACATGTTGCCGAACAGTCGCAGACCCAGTGAAACAGGTTTGGACAGCAGGCTTACGCCTTCCAGGATCAGGTTGACCGGAATGAACGCCCAGTGATTGAACGGCTGCAAGGTAAGCTCTTTCACAAAGCCGCTTACGCCTTTCATTTTGATGCTGTAGAAAAGAATAAGGATAAATACGCCCAGCGCCATCGACAGGGTGATGTTCACGTCTGCAGAAGGAACCACACGCAGTGCTGGCAGGCCGAGAACGTGCTCGCCAATCCACGGCAGGAGATCGATAGGCAGCAGGTCCATCAGGTTCATCAGGAAGACCCAAACGAAGACGGTCAGTGCCAGCGGAGCAATCAGCTTGCTCTTACCATGGTACATGTCTTTGACGCTGCCATGGACGAAGCCGATGATCATTTCGATAAACGTCTGGAATTTCCCTGGAACACCGCTGGTCGCCTTTTTAGCAACACTGCGGAACATGGCCAGGAACAGAAGACCCAGGACCACCGAGAAGAACATGGAGTCGATGTTGAGCGTCCAGAAGGTGGCCGGGGGGTTATGCGGATCCACCAGCGAGAATGTACGCAGGTCCAGCTGAAGGTTATTCAGATGGTGACCTATGTAATCCTGCGGCGTCATATTTTCTGAAGCCATGATGCCTTTTACCCTTTGTTGTTGATTACAGCTGGAGCCAGAACTTGTACCACCAGCACCAAAACCCACGTTGCTATTAGCGGCATGAATACCACTTTCAAAACCGCCAGCGCCATCACCAGTAGAGCAAAGGTCAGCAACACCTTACACACTTCGCCGAGAGCGAAGGACCAGGCCACACGGCCTTTTGCTGGTGTATGCGCCTGATGACGCCAGGCAAAAATCATAAACAATACGTTTGGCAGTACAACCGCCAGTCCCCCGCACACGGCGGAGACGCCCCAGAAGGGGTCTTTGAGGCTAAACAGCAGTCCACTTGCTATCACAGCCAGAAACTGAATGAACAGAAGCTTACGAGCAACGTTTCTACTCAAGAGCGACACAGACATCACGTTTTTACTCCTGCTCCCTTCGAGGTATGTCGCGTGTCGTATAAAACGTCCTTTAAGGC
Organism: Pseudomonadota bacterium; assembly: GCA_023425455.1. Taxonomy (GTDB): domain Bacteria; phylum Pseudomonadota; class Gammaproteobacteria; order Enterobacterales; family Enterobacteriaceae; genus Enterobacter. Next base: position 1,213 of record JAFACP010000155.1, read on the forward strand.
TCAGAGTCAAGCATCAAAAAGCGGACAAATTATACGGTGCGTACCCGTGATTTCAAACATTAAGTAGCGAAAAGGTGAATAAATGTTTAAATATTTTTCCCCACCGCTATTTTTCAACTTTTGCCTAAAGCATCGACCTTCGGACAAAACTGCAAACAGCGCGAAAACGTTGGCGTTAAAGCGTGCACGAGATCACAAAATACACATTTACGATAAGGTCGTATTAATCAAAGCAGTAAATCGCTTAATTTCATCTTTATGAAATTAAAGATAAAATCATGTAACTATTTTCAAAACAGCCCTGTATACAACAAAAACCTTTTATTGACATTCTTAATAAAAATTTAACATCACCGGCTAATTACAGCTTTCCATTTTTAGCAGACTGATATTTTCATGGTTGACTATCTACTTCGTGAACCATGCCGCTGAAGTTAACCGCTCGAAAACCCGCAGTAAAACAGAGGTTAAATTGACGCCGGCACAATACCTTTTAGCGTGCTGTTTTTTAACATGCCAGGAACAGCACAAATTCCACATTTTTTATTAATTATTTAAAAATTGTTTGGCTTAATTATCACCAGATGACGTTCACCATCGAGCTCAGGTACCTGTAATTTCTCAACAGATTCGACAGAAAAGCCCTCAGGAAGCCGATCGATTTCATCCTCAGGAAGCTGCCCTTTCAGCGCATAAAAGCGCCCGTTATCCGCAGGCAGATGCTTGCACCAGCTGACCATATCGTTGAGGGATGCAAAGGCGCGGCTGATCACGCCGTCAAACGGCGGCTCCGCCGGAAACGCTTCTACCCTGCTCTGAACGGGGGTGATGTTATCGAGCTTCAGCTCGTGTTGAACCTGGCGCAGGAAGCGCACGCGCTTTCCGAGGCTGTCCAGCAGCGTGAAATGGCTCTCAGGGCGAACAATAGACAGCGGTACTCCGGGCAGTCCCGGACCGGTTCCAACATCAATAAAACGCTCACCTTTGAGATACGGCGCCACCACGATACTGTCCAGGATATGGCGGATCAGCATCTCGTTAGGATCGCGCACGGAAGTCAGGTTGTACGCTTTATTCCATTTGTTCAGCATATCGACATACGCCACCAGCTGATTTTTCTGGTGTTCGGAGAGCGAAATACCGGCGTCGTCCAGCAGACGAGAGAGTTTATTGAGCACGGTGAATACCTGTTTAGAGATAACTTGCCCGGTAGCGTTCACGCTGACCGGGCTGATGATATTGCAGGGCACAGACGCAAGCCGAAAAATCAGGCGCTGCGGCGCAGCATTCCTTGCTTTTTCAGCCACACCAGCAGGATAGAGATCGCCGCAGGCGTGATGCCGGAGATACGTGACGCCTGGCCGATCGACACAGGCTTGTGATCGTTCAGTTTAGCGATCACTTCGTTAGAAAGGCCTGTGACCTGACGGTAATCCAGCATTTCCGGCAGAAGCGTGTTCTCATTGCGTTGCTGTTTTTCGATCTCATCCTGCTGACGCGCAATGTAGCCTTCGTATTTAACCTGAATTTCAACCTGTTCAGCCGCTTCGGCATCTTCAAGGCCTGGCGCGAACGGCGTCAGTTGAACCAGATCCTGATAGGTCATCTCAGGACGACGCAGCAGATCCTCGCCACTGGCTTCGCGGGAGAGCGGCGCAGTCAAGTGAGCATTCACTTCCGCAGCGGAATCCGCCGTCGGGTTTACCCAGGTGGTTTTCAGACGCTGGCGCTCGCGCTCAATGTGCTCCAGCTTGTCATTGAAGCGTGCCCAGCGTTCGTCATCCACCAGGCCCAGATCGCGGCCAATTTCGGTCAGACGCAGATCGGCGTTGTCCTCGCGCAGCATCAGGCGATACTCGGCGCGAGAGGTAAACATACGGTACGGCTCTTTCGTTCCCAGCGTGCAGAGGTCGTCAACCAGAACGCCCAGATAAGCCTGAGATCGTCCCGGCGCCCAGCCCTCTTTTTCCGCTGAGAAGCGGGCGGCGTTAAGGCCCGCCAGCAGTCCCTGTGCAGCTGCTTCTTCGTAACCGGTGGTGCCGTTAATCTGGCCGGCGAAGAACAGACCGTGGATAAATTTACTCTCCAGGGTCGGCTTCAGGTCACGCGGATCGAAGAAATCGTACTCAATTGCGTAGCCCGGACGCACAATCCTCGCGTTTTCCATGCCCTGCATGGAACGAACGATTTGCATCTGCACGTCGAATGGCAGGCTGGTGGAGATACCATTTGGATAAATTTCGTTTGACGTCAGCCCTTCCGGCTCGAGGAAGATCTGGTGCTGGTTACGATCGGCAAAGCGCATCACCTTGTCTTCGATCGACGGGCAGTAGCGCGGACCGATCCCTTCAATCACGCCGGCATACATTGGGCTGCGATCGAGGTTATTGCGGATCACGTCATGGGTTTTTTCGTTGGTATGCGTGATGTAGCACGGAACCTGTTGCGGATGCTGGGCCGCATTTCCCATAAACGAGAAGACCGGCATCGGGTTGTCGCCGTGCTGTGGTGCCAGCACGCTGAAATCGATAGTTCGCGCATCAATACGCGGCGGCGTGCCGGTTTTCAGGCGACTGACGCGCAGCGGCAGTTCGCGCAGACGGCGAGATAACGGAATGGATGGCGGATCGCCAGCACGGCCCCCGCTGTAGTTGTCCAGTCCGATATGGATCTTACCGTCCAGGAAGGTGCCCACGGTCAGCACCACCGCTTTCGCACGGAATTTCAGTCCCATCTGAGTCACCGCGCCGACGACGCGATCGTTCTCAACGATAAGATCCTCAACCGCCTGCTGGAAGATCATTAAATTCGGCTGGTTTTCCAGTGCGGTACGCACCGCCTGGCGATAAAGCACTCGATCGGCCTGAGCGCGTGTCGCACGAACAGCCGGACCTTTGCTTGCGTTTAGTATCCTAAACTGAATGCCCGCCCGATCGATCGCCTTCGCCATCAGGCCGCCAAGCGCATCCACTTCTTTTACCAGGTGTCCTTTCCCAATGCCGCCAATCGCCGGATTACAGGACATTTGTCCCAGCGTGTCGATATTGTGAGTCAAAAGCAGGGTCTGTTGACCCATACGCGCTGCGGCCATTGCGGCCTCAGTGCCTGCGTGACCCCCGCCAATGATAATGACGTCAAAAGGATCCTGATAAAACATGGTGGTCTGCCTCGCGTAAAGCGGTATGAAAATGGATTGAAGCCCGGGCCGTGGATTCTACTCAACTTTAGTCTTTCGAGAAAGCATTGGGATCCTGGCTATTAAAAAGAAGATCTTTTTATTTAGAGATCTGTTCTATTGTGATCTCTTATTAGGATCGTCAGTCTTTGTGGATAAGTCAGATCTCGCAAAGAAGATCATAAGGTTAGAAAGGATCGTTTGCTGTGAATGATCGGTGATCCCACACCGTATAAGCTGGGATCAGATCGCGACTTTATACACAGGGCAAAAACACCTCTCGGGTTATTAATTGGATAACTACGGCTTAATCCAAGCTTTTAACCAGAGTTATCCACATCTGTTCGCGCGATCTTTAATCGTTTTTGAGTAAATTTTTCCATTCCGCCAGCCAAATTTCAGCCGGATCCTCCGGAATGTCATGATCGAGGATGTTGATCTTCAGCGTTTCACCCAGCTGTTTTGCCCCACAGGCGGTTACGGCTGCTTCGACTTTCTCGATGGCACCGCAAAAGGTGTCGTATTCGCGGCTGCCAATGCCTATCGCCCCGTATCTGACGTTAGAGAGATCGGGTTGCTGTTCCAGCAGTTCGTCATACAGGGGTTGCAGGTTATCCGGAAGATCGCCCGCGCCGTGGGTGGAGGTGATCAGCAGCCAGATCCCGTCAGTCCGGAGATCGTCGAGTAGCGGACCATGGAGCGTTTCGGTCGAAAAACCGGCATCTTCCAGCTTCTCAGCCAGGTGTTCTGCTACGTATTCCGCGCCGCCCAGGGTGCTGCCGCTGATAAGGGTAATGTCCGCCATTGATCGCTCGCTCATATAAAGAGAGGGGCATTGTACGCTGTGAGCGAGCTGGGATCTACCTGTGGAAAATGTGGGTATGAATTTGCCCGATCACGGGCGGATAGTCCGCATGATCGGGTTTTGCAGGGAGATCAATGTTTCAGTGGATTGTATTTCATCGATTGTTTGGATCTTGTTGATAAGTACCTGCTGCAACGCGTCGATGGATCGGCACATGACC
>JAFACP010000213.1 GCA_023425455.1 Pseudomonadota bacterium
GCTGATGGCTACACCGTGTACGGCGGCACGCAGCTGGCGTCGCGGTATACCTCACTGGCGCTCGGGGCCGGTAAAAACCTCGGTGACTGGGGGGCGATTTCGCTCGATATCACCCATGCCCGCAGCCAGCTTGCGGACGACAGCCGTCATGAAGGGCAGTCGCTACGTTTTCTCTATGCCAAATCGCTTAACCGTTTCGGAACCAACTTCCAGCTGCTGGGGTATCGCTATTCGACAAAAGGGTTCTATACCCTCGATGACGTGGCCTGGCGCACCATGGAGGGGTATCAGTACGGTGAAAGCAATAACGACGATGGCGTGCCGGATGTGCGTAGCTATCACAACCTGACGTGGAATAAGAAAGGCCGTTTTCAGCTCAATATTTCCCAGTCGCTGGGCGATTACGGTTCGCTGTATGTCTCAGGCAGCGAACAGAGCTACTGGGGGACCAGCGAGTCGAATGTCTGGTATCAGCTGGGTTACGCCGGGGGCGTGCAGGGCATCAGTTACTCGGTGTCGTGGTCCTGGAATAAGGCAGTTGGCATTGATTCAACGGATCGGATCGCCTCGGTTAACGTCTCGGTGCCGTTCAGCCTGTTCACCCGCCACGGATACCGTCGCGATAGTGCGCTGGACAGGGCCTACGCGACCGCCTCCGCCAGCCGTAACAGCGATGGCGAGAGCAGCTGGCAAACCGGGATCAGCGGCACGCTGCTGGAGGATCGAAACCTCAGCTACAGCGTCACCCAGGGCCGAACCGATAAAAACGGCTCCAGCGGAAGCGCCAGCGCGAACTGGCAGGCGACCTACGGCACACTGGGCGCCGGGTATAACTACGCGCGTAACCGGCACGATCTCAACTGGCAGCTCTCCGGCGGCGTGGTGGCGCATGCCGACGGCGTCACCTTCAGCCAGCCGCTCGGCGACACAAACGTGTTGATCAAAGCGCCGGGGGCCTCGGGCGTCAGCATTGAAAACCAGACCGGGGTGAAGACCGACTGGCGGGGCTATGCGGTGATGCCGTACGCCACGGTCTATCGCTACAACCGCGTCGCCCTCGACACCAATAGCATGGGTAATAACATCGATATTGAAAATAACGTCAGCAGCGTGGTGCCGACCAAAGGGGCGCTGGTGCGTGCCGGTTTCGACACCCGCGTAGGGGTTCGCGCCTTGTTTACCGTCACCCGTGGCAATCAGCCGGTTCCGTTTGGCGCGGTGGTGCGCGAAACGCAAAGCGGCGTCACCAGTATGGTGGGCGATGACGGACAGATCTACCTGAGCGGTCTGCCGCTGGAGGGGAACCTGCTGATCCAGTGGGGTAATGGTGCGGGATCACAGTGCCGAACCGCCTACCGTTTGCCAGAAAAGAGCCTGCAACAGGCCATCACGCTGAAGGAGATCCGCTGTGATTAAACTTTACGCTCTGACGCTGCTGGCCCTGCTGCCGCTGTCAACGGCGATGGCGACCGTGTGCGTCAATGAAAATGGGGTGCCAACCGACGTCCATTACGACCTGACGGACACCTTTAACAGTTCGAATAACCAGGTCGGTCAGGTGGTGACGCTCAGTGAGAAATCGCAGTGGGTGGGGGTCAATGCCGTCTGCCCGACAGGCACCTCAGGCAATACCACCAAACGCAGCTATGTCACCGATTTCCCGGTTACCGGCACCATTGATGGTTATCAGTATCTGAAGCTTAACGACTATCTGGAAGGGGCGATGAAAATTACCGACAGCTTCGCCGGGGTGTTCTACCCGCCGAAAAGCTATATCCAGATGGGCAGCCATCCGAATGTCTCCAAAAACAAGCCGTTCGGCGTTCAGGACTCCAGCCTGGTGTTTCGCCTCAGAGTGACCCGGCGTTTTATCAATATGGTGGTGATCCCCCGCGAGACGATGTTCCGCGTCTACGTGACCACCACCACCGCCGACCCGTTAAGCACTCCGGTGTATACCATCAGCTACAGCGGGACGATTCAGGTTCCGCAGAGCTGTGAAATCAATGCGGGGAGTATCGTCGAGTTTGATTTTGGCGATATTGGCGCCTCGCTGTTCAGCAAGGCGGGGGCGGGAAACCGGCCGGAAAGCGTCTCGCCGAAAAGTAAAACGGTGGCGATCAAATGTACCAACGTTGAGGCCAACGCTTATCTGACGATGCGTATTGAGGCGGAAAAGGTCTCCGGCAGCGCGCTGGTTTCGGATAACCCGGACGTCGGTTTTGTGGTAGCGAACGACGCCGGAAGGCCGCTGACGCCGAATAATCTCGGCAGCCTCATCCCGTTTCGTCTGGATGATAGCGGTGCCGCACAGGTCGGGATCATGGCCTGGCCGGTCAGTATCACCGGCAATAAGCCGGCGGAAGGGCGGTTTACGTCGCGGGGATATTTACGTGTGGATTACCAGTAAGGAGCCAGGATGCGCAGCCTGCTTTTTGTGACCGGGTTTCTCGCCATCTTATGGCCGCCCGTGGCATTTTCAGACACGCCTCTGGGCGAAATTAACATTCAGCTGTATGGCAACATCGTGGATTTCACCTGTGTGGCGGAGGGCAGCGACAGCGATAAAACCGTCTCTCTCGGGAGCTGGCCGACAAAACAGCTGCGTACTGCCGGAAGCCGGACCTCCGCGGTCCCCTTTACCCTGAAGCTGACCGGCTGCCCGCCGGGCGCTGCGTCGATTACCTTTTCGGGAAAGGCTGACGCCAGCGACAGCACGCTGCTGGCGCTGAATGACGCCAGCGGAGCACGCCATGTGGCGGTTGAGATCCGCGACAGGGATCGCGCGCGTCTGGCCTTACAGCAGGCCAGTCAGACGGTGCCGGTAGACGATCAGGGAAATGCAGAATTATCGTTTTATGCCAATTATATTGCTACCGCAGATAATCCTCAGCCTGGTCAGGCGGATGCGGATGCGACCTTTATGATTAATTATAATTAGCCACTTCAGCACTCCCTGTGCAGGCAACAGCGTGGCAGGGAGTGCGTTATGATTAAAGCAGTTCGTGGGCTTTTGCGTAGTCAATGAGTTCGACAATACTTTGTACGCCCAGCTTCGAATAAATATTAGATTTATGCGCGCTTATTGTTTTGTTACTTAACAGCAATTGTTCGGCAATCTCCTTATTAGATAAGCCATTGGCTAAATAACGTAGCACCGTCACTTCGCGATTAGATAATGGCATATCTTTTTCCACACCGTTGCGTGTCCCCATATGATTTATAAAATTCAGGGTTTCCGTAGGAAAAAATGAATATCCTGTCAGCAGCATTTCTACGGCGTTGTAGATCTCGCCCAAATCTTTTCGCTTACTGACAAAGCCGTTCGCGCCGGCACGGATCGCGCGGCCAGCGTAAAAAGCTTCCGATTTTGATGACAGGAAAAGAACCTTGATGTTTTTATTTAAGTTTCTGATTCTCTTGAGTAATGAGAATCCGTCCGTGCCGGTGAGTTCGATGTCGAGGATCACCAGATCGATCGCATGATTACGGATGCAGTCGAGAACCTCATGGCTATCACCTGACTTGAGTTTGACGACGATGTTTTTATTTTTCTGTAGCAGGACTTCTATCGACATTCTGACGATAGGATGTTCGTCCATAATGATAACGGATGCCGGTTTCATTTTTTATGCCTCAGATTGTTAAAAGCGTTATGCTGAGTTTTGTTAAAACTCTCGAAAAGCCGGAAGGATAATTGTGCAGATCCTTATACGGTAGTATTTCCCTGGAAAGCGCGAAAGCATCCTTGTTTGCGTAGTGTTGAAATCAGTGTCTCAGCACAATTTTTGTGTTTTGCCTGAGATGACGAAAAGCCTTTTCTTATTCACGATTGAAGCTCGTCTTATTATACCGCTTAAGTTTTCTCCGAAAAGCCCGTAAATTATTCCTGACTTATTGCTATATATTATCTTCTGGATTTGAATAGCTATTTTTATTAAAAATGGTGGAAATATCTTATCATTTCATTTAATGCATACTTTCCTCTTTATGTAATAACAAAAAATAAACGATCTCACTATATGTTGAACGATTGTTAATGGAGAAGGCGAAGCATCGGGGGGGGTGCCGGGCGGTAGTCGCGTGCTAAAACATGTCTGTAACAGGCACGTTACCTTCACCTGAAAGCCTCTCACCCACCGCGAAAAAACCTTCTGTCCCAACAGCAGGATATGCTGAAAACTCACCAGCTGACTTAACCTCCCCTTCGCTAAGTTGTTTGTTTTTACATCATTCTCATTCTGTTAACACGGGTGAACGGCCCTTAACGTCTGGAGCAAAGGTCTGCTGTTTCATGCTTTCGCAGTATTTAACGTGGTTTAACCGGCTGAATTAGGAATAGTTGTAATTTTGACTTAATAGTTAAAAATAAACATAAAATTAACATTGTGGGTAAGTAAATTCTTAAGTGTTATTAGGAATTAATGGCTTAGACGCAGATTAACGTGGCGAATCGGAGAGGTTATTCAGAAGATGCAGCAGGTCGTGGCGGTGATCCAGCCCAAGTCTGCTCAGAATGGTGCGAAGACGATAGACAATGCGGCTGTAAGGGCTGTTGTGCAGTAGCGCTATCTGGCGTAATGAGAGGCCACGCGACAGCTCCTGTAAAACCAGCCACTCCGTTCGCGAGAACCACGCTTTACGTAAGCCCGGCGGGTGAGACGTTTCCAGCAACAGCTGATGCAGGGCGCGGGTCGTGAGCTGGCGTTCCAGCACCTGAAACGGCCCTGCGGCTTTGCAAAACAGGCGGGTGTCGTAATCATCGGCGCGGATCAACAGATGAGGTGTATAAAAAGGTGGGTACAGGCTGTATCTTCTGAGTGGCTCCAGCATCTCAAGAAGCGTTGTCGTCCGGCTGTCAATATCCACCACCAGCCGGGCCGAGGGCCAGTGATGCAGCGCGCTAAATGCCGCTTCCAGCGTCAGGTAGTCGCAGCAGTTGCTCAGCGGGGAGTGTCCGTGCAGAAAGCCGGCACGCAGAAAGTTATCCTGCGTCACCAGGATAATAAAAGGGGCATCCGTTTTACGCGTCTGATGAATGGCCTGGCTCAAAAATTCGAGGCGATCGAAAAAAGGAAGAGGGGAGGGCGAAAGCGTAAATCCCGGTGAATCACTGCCTGCGCGACGCCGCCTGTTACGGCGTACCATCATTCGCTTCGTTTCCCTCCCTGTAATGACCGGTTAATCCTCCGGCCATCGCCAGGAGGGCCAGTAATATCCCTGACCGTATCCTGCTCCCGCCTGCAGTGCGCATGCATAATCCCTGTCTGTTTCGATACCTTCGATAAGCACATGTGCGGCGAGTTGTGAACACTGCGCGACATGCTGTGCCAGCGCAGGTGAGGTGCGTAAACGCCAGAACGCCCTCTTGTCTATTTTGATGCCGCTGAGCGGCAGCCGACAGGATAAAAATGGTTGTACTAACGCTTCATCAACATCATCCAGCCAGAGACGATGGCCCGCCATTTTCAGCCGCTGTAACCGCGCGATTGCCCGGGCCTGCCGGGCGGGGGGCAGTGTCAGAAAATGCGCGGGATCGACAATTTCGATATTCAGCGGCGGGGTCTTCATCTGCAGCAGTTGCTGGACATGCTTCGGCGCGGTAAAAACCGTTATTGGCAGATTGATAAACAGGTTACTACAGGGCTGGATGGCGTTAAGCGTGGCAAGTTGTGCGGCGAGCAGCGTCAGCGCCTGTTCTGCGGGCAGATCGCGAAAAAAACACTCGCTTTGCCGCTCTGCCGACAGCACGCTGAGCAGCTCAGCGCCGGCGGTCTGCAGGCTGGAGAGCGCGACGATGGGTTCGAGTTTGATGCCGGTGATATCGCGTGAGAACTGCTGCAGTTTGCGGGTCATGCCGCGTAATGGTGTGGATTGTTGCGTGTTCACTCCGTTGTCCTGTTGTCTGCCAGCCTCCGGGCGGCCGGTTATCGACAGTGTGACGGGGGGATGAGGGGGAAAACAGCAGGCGTTACTTAAATGCAGCTAAGCCTTTTCGCAGCGCAAAAATGGGCAAGAGCGCAGGTAAATGCCCAAAAAACAGACGTATTTACAATCAGCTAGCCAAACAATGAGGGGAAGAGAGGGAATCAGGGCAAAAGGCATTGACTCACCACGCATTGACCGTATAATTCCACGCGTTTCACCACCGCGAAGTTCCCGCTTCTCCGTGCGCCCTTAGCTCAGCTGGATAGAGCAACGGCCTTCTAAGCCGTAGGTCACAGGTTCGAATCCTGTAGGGCGTGCCATTATCTTTCAGACGCTTACGCCAGTTTCAAACCAGCCTGATTTTCTCCTTGTGTCGTATTTGTGTCATGGTTGCCAAAAATGGCCGCTATTCTGGCGCCCACCCGAAGATGACTGCGTGTCCGGCAGAGACATTCAAACCCTTTCGTCATACGTAATCTGAGGATTGTGAGTTATTGATCTTCACCCACCATGTTTTTATATATTCATATTTATCTATCAGATAATTCCTCTTTTTTATCACAAATTGCTGCGATAAATCTGAAAATTACGCTCTTTCACGCCTTTGCCCTTTGAATGTTTTCTGCTCTGTGTGTAATGTGTCCAGAAATGTAAAGTAATGTCATTAATTGAACAGTTAACGTACATCATAAAGCGATACAGGATCAGGGATGAAAGCGCTATATCCGCTATGGGGGCTACTGGCATTAAGCCAGTCACTTTTCGCGGCACCGTTGTCGCCAGCAGATCGCAGCAGCATTGAACAACAGCAGCAGCAATTGCTGCTGCAGAACCAACAGCAGCGTGACTCTCTGGAACGCGCCGTGCCGCTCGCCCGCCCCTCTCAGCCTGAACAGCCTGCACCGACGTCCGGTCCATGTTTTACCGTCAGCCGTATCGTGCTTGATGGCTCCACGCTCATTGATACCCGCAGTCAGCAGAAATTAGTCGCGTCATGGCTGAACCAGTGCCTGAATATCGCGCGCATAAACGAACTCACCGAACGCATCTCCGACTGGTATATCAGCAGAGGCTATATCACCAGCCGCGCTTTTCTGACCGAACAGGATTTACGTTCCGGGGCGTTGCATTTAGCCATTCTTGAAGGAAAGCTCGAGACAATCCGCATGGACGGCGCGCCTGAGCGTGAGCTGAAAATGACGTTTCCGGGTCTTGAGGGGAAAATACTTAACCTGCGCGATATTGAACAGGGCATGGAGCAGATTAACCGCACGCGCACCACGCCGGTACAGATTGAAATATTACCGGGCACGCAGCAGGGCTGGTCGGTGGTGCACCTTACCGCCACGCCGGAATTCCCGCTTTCTGCATCCGTCAGCGTTGATAACAGCGGACAAAAAAGCACCGGTGTCGGACAGATAAACGGCAGCCTTAGCGGAAACAATTTACTGGGCCTCGCCGACAGCTGGTTCGTCAGCGGCGGGCGCAGCAGCGCGTTTTCGAATGCCAAAGACGCGCAAAATTTTGCCGCAGGCGTCAGCGTGCCCTACGGCTACAGCCTGCTGGACTACAGCTACAGCTGGAACAACTACCTCAGCACCATCGATAATAACGGTTACCTCTGGCGCTCAAGCGGCGATAACGACCTGCTTCGCCGTAAAGAAACGTATGAGCAAAAGAAAAGTGGCCTGACGTTGTCCGTCTCGTCTGCCATTACCGATGCGGCAATGGCGGCGAATAATGCCATCAAGCGTGGCAGCGAAGTGAGCGACGATCGTCTGAAGGCGCTTTATGGCGTAAAAGCCGCGCAGGATATGTGGGTTGCTGGCTCGGGAGCGGCTTCTGTGGCGGGTGGTGCTGCCGGAGGAGACATGAATGCCGTTCGCGTTGAACTGAATGTCGGCTCCAGCAAAAGCACGTCCACTTCTGAACTGAAACAGAATGAAGTCCGCGGCAGTACCCTGACGGCGGGAGGCGACGTGAACATGGTCGCCACCGGGCAAAGCGGTACCAGCGGCGATTTACATATTACAGGCAGCGGCGTCACGGGGAATAACGTGACCCTGGTGGCACAGAACGATCTGTTACTTGATGCCGCTGCCAACAATAGTGAGCAAAAAACCTCCAACAACAGCAGCGGCTGGGCTGCGGGCGTGCATGTCTCCATCGGGAACGAAACCGGGATTGGCGTTCAGGCGAGCGGCTACCAGTCTAAAGGTGGCGATAACGGCAAAACGACTGAGTATGTGAACACCCGCGTTAACGCCCGTGATGAGCTGAGCATGAGCAGCGGACGCGACACGGTCATTGCCGGTGCGCAGGCGCTGGGCGACAAAATTACGGCTGATGTGGGCCGCGACCTGCTGGTGAGCAGCCTCCAGGATACCGATGACTACAGCAGCTGGCAGAAGGATATCAGCGGCGGGGCCAGCTTTACGTTCGGCAGCATGTCGGGTTCCGCTTCACTCAGTATCAGCAACAGTAAAACCAAAAGTGAGTATGCGAGCGTCGGGGAGCAGAGTGGCCTGTTTGCGGGGGATAAAGGCTTTGATATCACCGTTGGCAAACACACGCAGCTGGATGGTGCCGTTATCGCCAGCACGGCGACGGCCGATAAAAACTCGCTGGATACAGGCACGTTCGGCTGGCGTGATATCAACAACAGCGCCGAATACAGCTCAGACACAAAAGGTATCAGCGGCGGGTACGGTGGTGATAAGAAAGGCAGTGGCGGTGGTGCTATACCGATTATCGGCATCGGCGCACATGGTGATGCGTCCGGCACAACCCATGCGGCGGTGGCTGATGGCACAATCACCATTCGTGACAAGGAGAATCAGCAGCAGGATGTGGCAGATCTGAGTCGCGATACCGACAACGCCAATGGCCATATCGACAAGATCTTCGACAAAGAAAAAATCCAGGAGCAGCAGGAGTTGGCTGGTCTGTTCGGGCAGATGGCGAACCAGGCTGCGGGCGATATCGGCGCTAAAATGGGCTGGGGTGAGTACAGCGCAGAGAAAGCCGCGATTCACGGCGTTATTGGTGCGCTTCAGGCAAGCCTGGGCGGCGGAAATGCCCTGGCGGGCGGCGTGGCAGGCCTCAGTAGCGAAGCCTTTGGCAAAATGGTGATGGATTACCTGGGTAGCCACACCTCACTCGGCGAAAGTGAGAAAGGCGCAATTGTTCAGTGGGCCGCAGCGGTAAGCGGTGCCGCCGTCGGTGGCGTCATTGCCGGAACGAACGGGGCACAGTCGGGTGCGGCGGCCTCGGTGGATTCGGTGCGATGGAACTATCTCAATCATAAAGAGGCCGAGCGTAAGAAGCAGGTAGAACATCAGCTTGAAAGTTCTGATTTAACTGCGGAAGAAAGACAGTCGCTCCAGCAGGAATTGGTGGAGATTAATGCGACTGATAAAGCCCGCGATCAGCAAATTTTGGATGTGTGTACTCAGGGCAATAAGAGCAGCGCAGGCTGTGGGCAGCTGGTTGTACAGGCGCAGAAAGCGTTGGAAGGATATGACGACAGCGCGGCGGGCTACAGGTTGTCATACAAAGACATTTTCCCGCAGGACTACAGCAATGCCGCTGCCATCATGGAAGGCCTTGATTCTGGGAGCATCACGCGCGATGCGGCAATTAAGGGTATAGTTGATAGTACAGGTAAGAAGTGGGACGAAGTTGCTAAGGCCTATGATGATGCAATGCAGACGCATGCAATTGTAAGCATCATTGCAGGGATGAAAGGGGTTGATTCTGTTGTCCCAAAAACAACTGTGGTTGAAACTGTTTCCGGCCAAAAAGTCACTATAAAAACAACCGGTAATGTATCTGAGGTGACTTATCCTGATGGAATTAGTTTCAAAATAAACCAGCCAGCTCACCTTTCAACACTGGATGGGTATTCGCAGAAAAAAGGCATCAGTGGTGCGCACAATGCAGAGCAATTCTATGTAGCTGCAAAAGAATACAATGTAAAAATTGTTAGTGAAACGCCTACTGAGACTAAGGGGATAACTCAAGTGACTTATCAGATTCCGTCCTATGATAGGGCCGGTAATGTGACGGGATACAAAGCTGCAGAATTACCTAAAACTATATATGACCCTAAGATTTTTACCGACAGTAAAATGCTGGAGTTAGGGCAGCAAGCAGCCGCGAAAGGCTATGAAGCAGCGATGAAGCAGGGGCTGCAAGCATATGACGCTCAAGCGGGCGGTGTTAATTTTAGAGTATATATTGACAAAACTACCGGTATGGTTAACAACTTCCATCCCCAGTGAAAGGTAAAAAAATGGACAAGGAATTATTCGGACAACCATACGACAATAGTGATCCACACTGGATTATTAAGTCTTACTTTGATCGAATGTACGGAAGTGGATTATTTATTAAAGCGATTGGTTACATGGCCGAAAGAAATAGTTTTCATGTAGATGGTGCATACTGTAGCTTTCCTGATATGGGCAGTTGCTATGACGAAGAACATTTCGAAGGAGTGGAGTTTGCATATGGATACCCTCCAGAAGATAACGATACAATCGTTGTTAGCGAAAGTATTTGCTATAAATATCTTGCAATTGCGTGCAAAAAGTATTTGAAGTTACATCCAGACGATAATTTAAAAGTCAATACTATTTTAAAACATTCACTGATTCATGAGAGTTAATTGGTAACTATCTTAAGACTCGTTTACTCTGAGGAGAATCAGTGTCTTTGCTGAGTCGGCTGAAACCCATCTAGAAAAACTCCCGCCCTATCAGGGCGGGGGAGCCTGTCAGTAATTCTGTGTAACTGCCAGCGTATTAAAGGTGATCGCTCAGGCGGGCACCGAACTCGATAATAAAACGGCTCATCGCCAGCCGCCAGTTCTGGATCGGCATACTCCATTTTTTCGATGCATCCTTTATCGCCAGATAAATAACCTTCCGTACTGAGTCGTCTGTTGGGAACACTTTGCGCTTTTTGATAGCCGCACGGATAACAC
>JAFACP010000254.1 GCA_023425455.1 Pseudomonadota bacterium
CGTCACCACACCGTCCGGCGCCTTAGAGACACAAAGCGAGGTCAGCGACGTGACGACAAAGTCGGCTTCATCCAGCCGGGGGGCAGTTGCCGGCACATTGACCGCGATAACATGGCTACCGGCGTTCAGCCCCGCCAGCACACCGGCCGCCGCATCTTCCACCACGACGCACTCTGCTGGCGCCAGCCCCAGCAGCTCCGCGCCCAGCAAAAACGCATCCGGTTCCGGCTTACCGCGTTTTACCCGTTCTGCGGTGATAAACACTTCCGGCTTCGGCAAACCGGCGGCCTGATGGCGCGCATGGGCGACCGGAATGGAGCCAGAGGTCACGATAGCCCACGGGATCTGCGCCTCATTGAGATGATTCAGCAGTTCTTGCGCGCCGGGTAGCGCGGCGATACCGTCGGTATCGGTGGCTTCTATTTGCTCGAGGTAGCGAAACTCTGCCTGAATTTCCTCCTCGGAGCGGCCAGTCAGGAAGTGCCGTAATGACGTAATGGCCTGTTTGCCATGGATAAAATGCAATACTTCCTGATGGTCAATGCCGTGCCTGTCGGCCCAGTGGCACCACGAACGCTCCACAACCGGCAGCGAATCCACCAGCGTACCGTCCAGATCAAACAGAAAACCTTTACACTGCACACGCACCTCCGTCAGGCATTAATGATTTGTTGAATTTCGTTGCTGCTTAAATGGTACTGGCGCGGGCAGGAGTGCCACACGCTCAACATCCGCTGATATTTTTCCCACATTGGCGTTTGCGCATTAAAGCCATGCGTGCCGGCATCGAAATGGGTATAGCGCCCTTCCGTGTTCACCATAAAGCGGACATAGCTCAGATAGCGCGCCTCGGTTGCCGCATCAAAACCGAGGAAGGTCACCCGGCGCTCGTCAATGGATTGTGCATCTTTCAGGTTGGTCCAGGAGACATGCAGGGCGTGATACATCTCCATGATGTCGATGACCACACGGCAGGTTTCTTCCTTCAGTTCGCCAAATTCACGATCCAGCTCGCGCATCTGCAGACCAAACCCGCGTTCGACAATCGTCTGTAAGCGGCGATAGCGCTCAGCGTTGTCGGGATCAAGCATAGTCATCATCTTGTACTGATTAGACAAAATCAGACGTTGAGCATTGGTCATTTCCATCTTTCGACTCCTGTAGCGCGTTGCACTTGAAAAAAAAGACACGGTAACAGGTTGTTACTGTGCCTTTTTTTATTCGTCGTTTCGATGATCAATCACAAGTCATCGAGGAATGTTTTATCAAGTTGTTTGAAAGCCCGCTTAAGGGTATCGGCCAGCGCCTGGTAATCGGGCTTGCCTTCTACCGGCGCCAGCGCCTGTCCGGCTTCCTCAAGTTTGCCGCGGACCTCATAAAACCAGTGCAGAACAGAAGGCGGCAGCGGCGTCACTGAACGTTTCCCCAGCCACCACAGCCCCTGCATGGGCAGACTTAACGCAAAGAGCGCCGTCGCGACCGCCGGACCGAGCTGCCCGCCCAGCGCGATTTGCCAGCACAGGGTAAAGATGGCAACAGGTGGCATAAAACGGATTGCGTAGCGGGTGGCGCGGATAACGCGGTTTTCAATGAACATCGGCGCAAGGCGCTTTTCCATCGGCCACGTCTTTGCATAATGCTGGCCCCGACGAAACAGACTAAAGAAGCTCACGGAGGGGATCTCAGGTGTCGACATGGCTGTACCTCAACTTCACATATAAAAATTAAAATTTTCGTGCAAATCCACAACAAGCTATGACAACGTTCAAAATATTTTGTCATCGTCACCCACGATCGGGTATTCTGTGCCAGCCTGATTGGGCCTCGACGAGGATCATTCACTCGTCAAATTATCGTATAGTATGCCATTGCCGGAAAAATGTTCAAAATGGCATAAAATCATATGTATTTCTTCCATCATGCCAGAATGTTCGTTTGGCATGATGTTAATCATAAATGTCTGAGTCTGCTTGCGTTAGGCTTTGCGACTCACTGACGTTTTTTTAGCCACGTATCAATAATAGGTACTTCCATGTCGAGTAAGTTAGTACTGGTTCTGAACTGCGGTAGCTCCTCACTGAAATTCGCCATCATCGATGCGCTCAACGGTGACGAGTACCTCTCTGGTTTGGCCGAATGTTTCCATCTGCCAGAAGCACGCATCAAGTGGAAGATGGACGGCAGCAAACAAGAAGCGGCTTTAGGTGCAGGCGCCGCTCACAGTGAAGCGCTGAACTTTATCGTTAACACTATTCTGGCACAAAAACCAGAACTGTCTGCTCAGTTGACTGCGATTGGTCACCGTATCGTCCACGGCGGCGAAAAATACACCCGTTCAGTCGTCATTGATGACACCGTGATTCAGGGTATCAAAGACTCTGCCTCTTTCGCACCGCTGCATAACCCGGCTCACCTGATCGGTATCGCTGAAGCACTGAAATCCTTACCGCAGCTGAAAGACAAAAACGTGGCCGTATTCGATACCGCGTTCCATCAGACCATGCCGGAAGAGTCTTACCTTTATGCCCTGCCGTACAGCCTGTACAAAGAACACGGCGTACGTCGCTACGGCGCACACGGCACCAGCCACTTCTATGTAACTCAGGAAGCCGCGAAAGTCCTGAACAAACCGGTTGAAGAGCTGAACATCATCACTTGCCACCTCGGCAACGGTGGTTCCGTTTCTGCTATCCGTAACGGTAAATGCGTTGACACCTCAATGGGTCTGACCCCGCTGGAAGGTCTGGTGATGGGTACCCGTTCTGGCGATATCGATCCTGCTATCATCTTCCACCTGCACGACACGCTGGGCATGAGCATCGACCAGATCAACAAGATGCTGACCAAAGAGTCTGGCCTGCTGGGTCTGACCGAAGTCACCAGCGACTGCCGTTATGTTGAAGACAACTACGCCGATAAAGAAGATGCTAAACGTGCAATGGACGTTTACTGCCATCGCCTGGCGAAATACATCGGCTCTTACACCGCGCTGATGGAAGGCCGCCTGGATGCCGTTATCTTCACCGGCGGTATTGGCGAAAACGCCGCAATGGTCCGTGAACTGTCGCTGGGTAAACTGGGCGTTCTCGGCTTCGAGGTTGATCACGAGCGTAACCTGGCTGCCCGTTTCGGTAAGTCTGGCTTCATCAACAAAGAAGGCACCCGTCCTGCTATCGTTATTCCAACTAACGAAGAGCTGGTCATCGCGCAAGACGCGAACCGCCTGACTGCCTGATTCCACACCGCCAGCCCTGCTGGCGGTGCTGTTTTGTCGCCCGCCCAACGTCGGCGGTAACGAAAGAGGATAAACCGTGTCCCGTACTATCATGCTGATCCCTACCGGAACCAGCGTCGGCCTGACCAGCGTCAGCCTTGGCGTGATCCGAGCTATGGAGCGCAAAGGCGTTCGTCTGAGCGTCTTTAAACCTATCGCCCAGCCGCGTTCCGGTGGCGATACTCCAGACCAGACTACCACCATCGTTCGCGCCAGCTCTTCAACGACGACTGCCGCTGAACCGATGAACATGAGCCACGTTGAGT
>JAFACP010000255.1 GCA_023425455.1 Pseudomonadota bacterium
AGCAGGAAGGACATCTGATGGAAATGGAAGCCACGCAAGCACCTTAAAATCACCATCATACACTAAATCAGTAAGTTGGCAGCATTACCCAATATTCTTTTATTAAAGAAGGCGATAAAGCCCCCGATACAGTCAATCCCAGTTTATGGCGTCAATCACAGCTGATTAATATTAGCGGTCTCTTTGAAGTCACTGAAGGTGTTTATCAGATCCGAAATCTTGACCTGTCGAATATGACCATCATCGAAGGTAAAGAAGGCATTACTGTTGTTGACCCGCTGGTTTCGGCAGAAACGGCGAAGGTCGGGATGGATCTCTATTTTAAAAATCGCGGCAAGAAACCTGTTGTGGCCATTATTTATACCCACAGCCACGTTGACCACTATGGCGGCGTGCGCGGCGTGGTGGATGAAGCTGACGTTAAAGCCGGTAAAGTGAAGGTCTATGCGCCCGCCGGATTTATGGAAGCGGCCGTTGCCGAGAATATTATGGCGGGTAACGTAATGAGCCGCCGCGCCAGTTATATGTATGGCAACCTGCTTAAGCCAGATGCCAAAGGTCAGGTGGGTGCCGGTCTTGGGACCACCACCTCTGCAGGGACAGTGACGCTGATTGCTCCGACTAATATCATTGAGAAAGATGGCCAGAAAGAGGTTATCGACGGCCTGACCTACGACTTTATGCTCGCGCCGGGGTCTGAAGCGCCTTCAGAAATGCTCTGGTATATCGAAGAGAAGAAACTGATTGAGTCTGCCGAAGACGTGACCCACACGCTGCACAACACCTACTCTCTGCGTGGCGCTAAAATCCGTGAGCCGCTGCCGTGGTCGAAATATATCAACCAGGCAATTGTGCGCTGGGGTGACAAAGCTGAAATCATCATGGCGCAGCACCACTGGCCGACGTGGGGCAACGAAAACGTGGTCATGCTGCTGAAAAGCCAGCGTGACCTCTATCGCTATATCAACGACCAAACGCTGCGTATGGCGAACGAAGGGCTGACGCGTGATGAAATCGCCGCTAACTTCAAGCTCCCGGATTCACTGGCGCATACATGGGCTAACCGCGGCTATTACGGTTCGGTGAGCCATGATGTGAAAGCCACCTATGTGCTGTACCTGGGCTGGTTTGACGGCAACCCGGCGACACTGGATGAACTGCCGCCTGAAGAAGGTGCGAAGAAATATGTGGAGTATATGGGCGGCGCGGATGCGATCCTCAACAAGGCGAAAACCGACTTCGAGCAGGGTAATTACCGCTGGGTAGCGCAGGTGGTGAGCAAAGTGGTCTTTGCTGATCCAAACAACCAAGCGGCACGCAACCTGGAAGCGGATGCACTGGAACAGCTTGGCTATCAGGCTGAATCCGGTCCGTGGCGTAACTTCTACCTGACCGGTGCGCAGGAGTTGCGTAACGGCGTGGTAAAAGGGCCAACGCCTAATACCGCCAGCCCGGATACTGTTCGCGCCATGACACCAGAGATGTTCTTCGACTACCTTGCCGTACACATCAACGGTCAAAAAGCAGGTGAGGCCAAATCGGTGTTTAACATCGATCTGGGCAGTGACGGTGGCAAGTACAAGCTCGAGCTGGAGAACGGAGTGCTGAACCACACCGCAAACGCCGAAGCTAAAGATGCAGATGCCACCATTACCCTAAACCGCGACACGCTTAACAAAATTATCCTGAAAGAGGTTACGCTCAAGCAAGCCCAGGACAGCGGAGATGTGAAGATAACTGGTGACGGTGCCAAGCTTGACGCCATGCTCGGTTATATGGATAAATTCGAATTCTGGTTCAACATTGTAACACCGTAAATCCTCCTCCCTGCGATCGGAGTCTACCGCGCGCAGGGTTTTCACATAAAAAACTTCCGTTATTGGCACAAAGCGGGCATCAGTATTTAAAAAATGAAAAACCACAACTTGATGTATAGCGTTTGCTATACGTGATGGTTGTGCTATTCTTGTAAAGCAAATGCTATACAGAGGTGTCTTATGAAATCAGATGTTCAACTTAATCTTAGAGCCAAGGAATCACAACGGGCACTCATTGATGCTGCTGCGGAAATTCTTCACAAATCACGAACAGACTTCATTCTGGAAATGGCCTGTCAGGCCGCCGAGAATGTAATCCTCGATCGCCGGGTTTTTAATTTTAACGATGAACAATATGCAGAGTTCATCGACATGCTTGATGCCCCTGTTGCAGATGACCCTGTCATAGATAAACTCCTGGCAAGGAAACCTCAGTGGGAGGTGTAACAGCACCAGAACCTTTATCCAGCTTTCATCAGGTGGCAGAGTTCGTTTGCGGTGAAACTGTTCTGGATGACTGGTTAAAGCAGAAAGGCCTCAAAAACCAGGCTCTCGGAGCGGCCAGAACGTTTGTAGTGTGTAAGAAAGACACAAAGCAAGTAGCCGGTTTTTACTCTCTGGCCACCGGGAGCGTCAACCATACAGAAGCGACAGGCAATCTTCGGCGTAACATGCCAGATCCCATCCCTGTCATCATACTTGCCCGTCTTGCAGTCGATCTCTCTTTTCGCGGAAAAGGGCTTGGCGCTGATTTACTTCATGATGCAGTGCTTCGTTGCTATCGGGTTGCCGAGAATATTGGGGTACGTGCAATTATGGTTCACGCACTCACCGAAGAAGCTAAAAATTTCTACATTCACCATGGTTTCAAACCATCACAAACTCAGCAACGGACATTATTCCTTAAACTCCCTCAATAAACGCGAAGACTATTACGATCAAACTGATACGAGAGAGAATAGGATGGTGCGTCTAATGTTAATTTAGTAGAAACGCTTCACAAAAGAAGATGACGAACAGTTTTGATGAGACTGTAAGGCGAAAGGAAGGGCGGGATGGATAAATCGATTACGGAATAGTTTATATAGTGTTAGCAGAAAATAAAAAAGAGCCCATATATTAAATGGACTCTTTCTAAGATGCCTCGGTTAATCTGTCCAACTTTTTGGGGTCAGTACATGACAGAGGCTTTCTTTATAATCAGAGCGTTATACTGCCTGATTAGGCTTTCAGGGCGTCCAGCGCGGCGGTGTAATCCGGCTCGGTGGTGATTTCGTTCACCAGCTCGCTGAAGACAACGTTGTCGTTTTCATCGATCACGATAACCGCACGGGCCGCCAGGCCTTTCAGCGCGCCTTCCGCAATGCCAACGCCGTATTTCTCAAGGAAATCCGGGCTACGCAGCGTGGAGAGGGTGATCACGTTGCTCAGACCTTCAGCGCCACAGAAACGGGACTGTGCGAACGGCAGGTCAGCGGAAATGCACAGCACAACGGTGTTGTCCATTTCCGTCGCCAGCTGGTTGAATTTACGTACGGATGCTGCGCAAACGCCGGTATCGATGCTTGGGAAAATGTTCAGGACCTTGCGTTTGCCCGCAAACTGGCCCAGCGTGACGTCAGACAGATCTTTAGCCACCAGAGTGAAAGGCTGTGCTTTGCTACCAGACTGCGGAATGGATCCTGCGACAGCAACCGGGTTGCCCTGGAAATGAACGAGTTGTGACATAGATATCTTCCTGTTTACATATAGTTAACGTCAAAGCTAGTGTATGCCATCAGCAGATAACACGGCAAACCTATTTTTCCCGCCTTTCGGGGCCGCAAGGAGTCAGTGATGAGAAGCGTTAAGGTGTATGAAGAAGCCTGGCCATTACATAGCCCGTTTGTGATCTCCCGGGGAAGTCGCAGTGAAGCGAGCGTGGTTGTCGTTGATATTGAGGAGGACGGCGTGAAAGGCACCGGAGAGTGCACGCCGTATCCGCGTTATGGCGAAAGTATCGCGTCGGTGATGGCGCAGATCATGACGCTGGTACCGGCGCTGGAGAGAGGTCTCACCCTGGAAGACTTACAGCAGCAACTGCCTGCCGGTGCGGCACGTAATGCAATCGACAGCGCGCTGTGGAGTCTTGAGGCCGCGCAAAAGACCAGCACCGTCACGTCGCTGCTGGGGATTGCGGTGCCGGAGAGGGTGGTTACGGCGCAAACCGTGGTGATCGGCTCTCCTGAGATGATGGCCGCCAGCGCGAAAGCGCTTTTCGACGCCGGCGCGACGCTGCTGAAGGTGAAACTGGATGACCGACTGATCAGCGAACGGATGATCGCCATTCGCGCCGCGGTGCCGCAGGCAACCCTGATTGTGGATGCCAATGAGTCATGGCAGGTTGAAGGTCTGGCCTCGCGCTGCCAGCTGCTGGCCGACCTCGGCGTCGCCATGCTGGAGCAACCGCTTCCCGCCGCTGACGACGCGGCGCTGGCCAATTTTATCCATCCGTTACCGCTGTGCGCGGATGAAAGCTGTCATACCCGCGACAGCCTGGCTGCGCTGAAAGGGCGTTACGAGATGGTGAATATTAAGCTTGATAAAACCGGCGGCTTAACGGAGGCGCTGGCGCTGGCTGATGCGGCGCAGGCGGAGGGGTTTTCCCTGATGCTGGGCTGCATGCTGTGCACCTC
>JAFACP010000260.1 GCA_023425455.1 Pseudomonadota bacterium
GTGGATAACCTCTGCGGGCCAGGCGTTACGGATGTGAGCTTTACGCTGCGTCAGGGCGAAATCCTCGGCGTGGCGGGGCTCATGGGGGCGGGCCGCACAGAGCTGATGAAAGTGCTTTATGGCGCGCTACCGCGCAGCAGCGGTTACGTCACCCTGGACGGTCATGAAGTTGTCACCCGCTCTCCGCAGGATGGTCTGGCAAATGGCATCGTCTATATTTCGGAAGACCGTAAGCGTGACGGCCTGGTGCTTGGCATGTCGGTTAAAGAGAACATGTCCCTCACGGCGCTGCGTTACTTCAGCCGCAGCGGCGGCAGCCTGAAGCACAAAGACGAACAGCAGGCGGTGAGCGATTTTATTCGTCTCTTTAACGTCAAAACGCCATCGATGGAACAGGCTATTGGCCTGCTGTCCGGCGGTAATCAACAGAAGGTGGCAATTGCGCGCGGTCTGATGACGCGCCCGAAAGTGCTGATCCTTGATGAGCCTACCCGCGGCGTTGACGTTGGGGCGAAGAAAGAGATCTACCAGCTAATTAACCAGTTCAAGGCCGACGGTCTGAGCATTATTCTGGTCTCTTCCGAGATGCCAGAAGTATTAGGCATGAGCGATCGCATTATCGTCATGCATGAAGGGCATCTCGGCGGTGAATTCACTCGCGAGCAGGCCACCCAGGAAGTTCTGATGGCTGCCGCTGTGGGCAAGCTTAATCGCGTGAATCAGGAGTAAGAAGATGACTACCCAGGCTGTTTCTGGTCGCCGTTATTTCACTAAGGCATGGCTATTGGAACAAAAATCACTGATTGCCCTGCTGGTGCTGATCGCGATTGTTTCGACCATGAGCCCAAACTTTTTTACCGTTAATAACCTGTTCAATATTCTTCAGCAGACCTCTGTGAACGCCATTATGGCGGTCGGGATGACGTTGGTCATTTTGACTTCGGGTATCGATCTGTCCGTCGGTTCCCTGCTGGCGCTCACCGGCGCCATTGCGGCGTCGCTTGTCGGGATTGAAGTTAACGCGCTGGTGGCCGTAGCTGCTGCGCTTGCTGCCGGGGCAGCCATCGGTGCGGTAACCGGCGTGATTGTGGCGAAAGGTCGCGTTCAGGCGTTTATTGCCACGCTGGTTATGATGCTGCTGTTACGCGGTGTGACGATGGTCTACACCAACGGCAGCCCGGTGAATACCGGCTTTACGGATAACGCCGATCTGTTCGGCTGGTTCGGTATCGGCCGCCCTCTGGGGATCCCAACGCCGGTGTGGATTATGGGGATTGTCTTCCTGGCGGCGTGGTACATGTTGCACCACACGCGTCTGGGCCGCTATATCTATGCGCTGGGCGGCAATGAAGCGGCAACGCGTCTGTCCGGCATCAGCGTCAATAAAGTGAAAATCATCGTTTATTCGCTGTGTGGTCTGCTGGCTTCGCTGGCGGGCATTATCGAAGTGGCGCGCCTCTCTTCTGCGCAGCCGACGGCGGGTACGGGGTATGAACTGGATGCCATTGCGGCAGTTGTGCTGGGTGGCAC
The DNA here is from genome assembly GCA_023425455.1 of Pseudomonadota bacterium. GTDB lineage: Bacteria > Pseudomonadota > Gammaproteobacteria > Enterobacterales > Enterobacteriaceae > Enterobacter. The sequence continues at coordinate 1,531 of JAFACP010000260.1, forward strand.
CAGTCTTGCGGGCGGTAAAGGTCGTATTGTTGGGACATTGATCGGCGCACTGATCCTTGGCTTCCTGAATAATGGTTTGAATTTGTTAGGTGTTTCTTCCTATTACCAGATGATCGTTAAAGCGGTAGTGATTTTGCTGGCGGTACTGGTAGACAACAAAAAACAGTAACTGACGACACTACAGGACATCTTAGATATGAACATGAAAAAACTGGCTACCCTGGTTTCTGCTGTGGCGCTGAGCGCAACCGTAAGTGCTAACGCAATGGCAAAAGACACCATCGCGCTGGTCATCTCCACGCTGAACAACCCGTTCTTCGTCTCCCTGAAGGATGGCGCGCAGAAAGAAGCAGATAAACTGGGCTATAACCTGGTGGTTCTGGACTCTCAGAACAACCCGGCGAAAGAGCTGGCTAACGTTCAGGACTTAACCGTTCGTGGCACCAAAATCCTGCTGATCAACCCAACCGACTCCGACGCGGTCGGCAATGCGGTGAAGATGGCCAACCAGGCGAAAATCCCGGTGATCACTCTGGACCGTCAGGCGTCCAAAGGTGAGGTCGTCAGCCACATTGCGTCTGATAACGTACTGGGCGGCAAAATCGCCGGTGACTACATTGCGAAGAAAGCCGGTGAAGGCGCGAAGGTTATCGAACTGCAGGGGATTGCCGGCACTTCCGCCGCGCGTGAGCGTGGCGAAGGCTTCCAGCAGGCCGTTGCGGCACACAAATTTAACGTCCTGGCCAGCCAGCCTGCAGACTTCGACCGTACTAAAGGCCTGAACGTTATGCAGAACCTGCTGACCGCGCATCCGGACGTGCAGGCAGTATTTGCACAGAACGACGAAATGGCGCTGGGCGCGCTGCGTGCGCTGCAGACCGCGGGTAAATCTGATGTGATGGTTGTCGGATTTGACGGCACTCCAGATGGTGAAAAAGCCGTAAATGATGGCAAACTGGCTGCGACCATTGCTCAGCTGCCTGAGCAGATTGGCGCGACCGGCGTACAAACTGCTGATAAAGTGCTGAAGGGCGAAAAAGTTCAGGCCAAATACCCTGTTGACCTGAAGCTGGTCATTAAGCAGTAACTGGCGATTCAGGCAGTCGCTGGCTGCCTGAGGGACACCTAATAAAAGAAAAGTGTGGCATACGCCACCGGGTAACACCCGGTGGCGCTCTCAGACGGACTCCTCATACATGAAAACCGCAGGCAATCTCGTTGTCCTTGGCAGTATCAATGCCGATCACATTCTTAACCTTGAATCTTTCCCGACACCGGGCGAAACCGTCACGGGTAATCAGTACCAGGTGGCGTTTGGCGGCAAAGGTGCAAACCAGGCCGTCGCCGCCGGACGCAGCGGTGCGCACATCGCCTTTATCGCCTGCACCGGTGATGACGATACCGGCGAGCGCGTTCGCAAACAGCTGGCAAGCGATAACATCGATATTTCGCCTGTGAGCGTGGTGGCAGGGGAGTCAACCGGCGTGGCGCTGATTTTCGTCAACGCGGAAGGTGAGAATGTCATCGGTATTCATGCCGGGGCGAATGCGGCGCTGACCACCGATCGCGTGGACGCGCAGCGCGACATCATTGCCAATGCGCAAGCGCTGCTAATGCAGCTCGAATCCCCCGTTGAAAGCGTACTGGCCGCCGCCAGAATTGCGCATGAAAATCATACGACTGTCGTACTCAACCCGGCGCCTGCCCGTCTATTATCAGACGAGCTGCTGGCGCTGGTGGATATCATAACCCCGAATGAAACCGAAGCGGAAAAGCTGACGGGTGTTCGCGTCGAGAATGATGACGATGCAGCGCGCGCCGCTGGCGTATTGCACGCAAAAGGGATCGGTACCGTTATCATCACACTCGGCAGCCGTGGCGTGTGGGCAAGCGTAAACGGGAAAGGCCAGCGTGTGCCAGGCTTTAAGGTGAAAGCGATCGACACTATCGCCGCAGGAGATACCTTTAACGGCGCACTGGTTACCGCGCTGCTGGAAGGTGAGGGGTTAGCGGACGCTATCCGTTTTGCGCACGCCGCCGCCGCTATCGCGGTGACCCGCAAAGGGGCTCAGCCTTCTGTTCCGTGGCGTAAAGAGATTGATGAATTCTTAAGTCAGCAGGGGTAACGCTTGGCTACAATGAAAGATGTCGCCCGCATGGCGGGCGTTTCTACTTCCACTGTCTCTCACGTCATTAATAACGACCGCTTCGTCAGCGAGGCGATTCGGGAGAAAGTGGAAGCTGCAGTAAAAGACCTCAACTATGCGCCGTCGGCGCTGGCGCGTAGCCTGAAGCTCAATCAGACGCGCACCATAGGCATGCTGATCACCGCCAGTACCAACCCTTTCTATTCTGAACTTGTTCGTGGCGTGGAGCGTAGCTGCTTCGAGCGCGGCTATAGTCTGGTGCTCTGTAACACGGAAGGTGATGAGCAGCGCATGAACCGTAATCTGGAAACGCTGATGCAAAAACGCGTCGACGGGTTACTGCTGCTGTGCACCGAAACCCATCAGCCGTCGAAAGAGATTATGCAGCGCTACCCCTCTGTGCCAACGGTGATGATGGACTGGGCGCCGTTCGATGGCACCAGCGATCTGATTCAGGATAATTCGCTGCTGGGCGGCGACATGGCAACGCAATACCTGATTGATAAAGGTTATACACGCATTGCCTGTATCACCGGACCGCTGGATAAAACCCCGGCGCGCCTGCGCCTTGAAGGATACCTCTGCGCGATGGAGCGTGCCGGGCTTACCATTCCCGACGGCTACCGCATTACCGGTGATTTCGAATTCAACGGCGGCTTCGAGGCGATGCAGACATTGCTGATGCAAAAGACGCGTCCGCAGGCGGTCTTTATTGGTAATGATGCGATGGCATTCGGTGCGTATCAGGCGCTGTATCAGGCCGGGATCAGCATTCCGCGCGATATGGCCATTATTGGTTACGATGATATTGAGCTGGCGCAGTACATGACGCCGCCGCTGACCACCATTCACCAGCCGAAAGATGAGCTGGGGGAGCTGGCCATCGATGTACTGATTCACCGTATGGCGCAGCCCGCATTACAGCAGCAGCGTTTGCAGCTTACTCCTGTTCTGATGGAACGGGGGTCGGTTTAGATTTTGCGTTGTGACGCTCTTTTATCAGGTTTCGGCCATCTTTCGGTTTTAACAGCATAAAGACCAGCGCCGAAACGACGGTAAGCACGCCCATTGTCATAAAGGTATAGTGGAATTGTTCGACGGTGTTGGTGCCGTCGACGCCTTCATAAAACCGCAGCATCGCCGCACTCACCGCAACACCCAGGCTTATCGACAGCTGCTGCGTCACCGCCAGTACGCTGTTGCCGCTGCTGGCGTTCTCGTCGGTCAGATCGGCAAGGGTAATGGTGTTCATTGAGGTGAACTGCGTCGACATCGCCATGCCGAGTACAAACAGCGGCAGGATCAGCATCCACACCGGCAACGCGGCGGATTGCAGTGAGAACTGTGCAATCATCAGCCCGATAAAGACGGTTACCCCAACCAGCGTTTTACGGTATCCGAACCAGCGGAGCACCTGGGTCACCGTTGATTTAGCCAGAATAGAGCCCATTGCCGTGGGGGCCATCATGCAGCCGGCAATCAGCGCCGGATAGCCAAACCCCACCTGCAGCATCAGCGGCATCAGGAATGGCACACAGCCGGTACCAAGGCGCGAAGCGATATTACCGCCGATCCCTACCGAAAAGGTTCGGGTATTAAAAAGCGATAAGGCGATGAGGGGCGTCGGGTGACGGCGCGCGTGGCGGATATAAAGAAGCAAAAGCAGAATGCCGCTGAGGATCACGGCCAGTGCAATCCAGGTTGCGATGATTTTTTCGCCAAACAGCTCCATTCCGCTGGAGAACAGCACCAGGCTCAAACCGAACAGCAAAAAACCGCCCATGTCGAAACTGCGTCTTGGGGTGGTGAAGTTCGGCATATATTTACGGGCGTAGAGAAGCCCGGCAATGCCAACGGGTATGTTAATCAGGAATATCCAGTGCCAGCTTGCCCAGGTCACCAGCACGCCACCCAGTACCGGGCCGAGGATCGGGCCAACCAGTCCGGGCATGGTGACGAAGTTGAGCACGGGGAGCAGTTCACTGCGAGGGTATGCGCGCAGCAAGGCCAGTCGCGCCACGGGCATCATCATTGCGCCGCCAATACCCTGAATTACGCGAAAGACAACCAGCTCTGACAAGGTGGTCGACAGTGCGCAGGCCAGAGAGCCGAGCGTGAATAATGTTACGGCAAGCATAAAGACTTTTCGTGTGCCGAAGCGATCGGCCAGCCATCCGCTGACCGGGATCAACATCGCAACCGTCAGGGTATAACTGATAATCGCCGACTGCATGGCCAGCGGGGAGCGGTCGAGGCTTTGAGCAATCGCGGGAAGCGCGGTATTAAGAATGGTGGCATCCAGTGCCTGCATGAAGAACGCCATTGCCGCAATCCACGGCAATCCGGCCATACTGCGCGCTTTCTTTTCTCTCATTTCGTGACCTGCTGGTGGTTTGGTGCGGCCAGCAATGCCTGACAGGCGTCCAGTGCGCGTTGACCGTCACTCTCCTGGATCGCATCAACAATCGCCTGATGCAGATCCAGCTTCACCACTTCGTTTTGGGTAATAGAGGTAAAGTAGGTGTGGTACACCGAATGGAACAGTGAGGCAAAAGAGGTCAGGAAGGGATTCTCGCTCATCATATAGATGTGTTCATGCCACGCCATATCCACTTCAACCCAGCGTTCGCGGTTAAAGTGTTTTTTAAGAAAGACCATCTCTTCCATCAGGGTGTTGAGTTGTGCTTTTTGTTCTGCAGTGCCAAGCGTCGCGGCAAGCCGGCATGCCTGGGGTTCAAGACTGCTGCGCATGACCAGGAAGTGATCGATAACCTGATGGAAGTTATCTTCGGTCATCCACCAGGAGAGAAGCTCCTGGTCGAGAAAGTTCCAGTTGCTCTGGGGCATAACCCGGGTACCGATGCGCGGACGCGGGAGCACCATCCCTTTTGCCGTTAACGTTTTTACCGCTTCACGAACGGCAGTGCGGCTCACCCCAAACTGCTCACCCAGTTCAATTTCTCCCGGCAGAATACTCCCAGGGAGATATTTACCCGCTAAAATCCGCTGAGCCAGCTTTTCTGCCAGCACATAAGAGAGGTTTTTCTGTGCTGCCAGCTGTTGTGCGCTTAAGGGCATTGCTCTTATTCCTTAATTATTCATGCTGGTAAGTATGCCATCAGG
>JAFACP010000297.1 GCA_023425455.1 Pseudomonadota bacterium
CGGATACCCAGCGTTTCGCACTGGTTCAGCAGGTTCACCAGCCAGTCGCGGGAGAGCTCTACCGGCATACACCAGCGCATCATCCCCTGTTTGAGCAGCAGGCGAAGGGTGACGGCGTTATAGCAGTTCAGCGCGTGACCGGCGACAAAAGGCAGCTTACGGTCGGCGCACAGGTTCACCACACCCAGGTCACTCGCTTCCAGCAGAAACTCACCGTTTTCAACATAGCGTTTCAGCTCGCCAAGCTCCGAGGAGGCCTGCACCAGCGCCAGCGTTGAGAGCACCACCTGTTTGCCGCTTGCGGCCAGGCTTTTGGCCATATCCAGCCAGTCGCCGACTTTGGTCGCGCGGCGCTTGCTGCAAACGGCTTCGCCAAGGTAAATGACATCTGCGCTGCTGGCCGCCGCCTGCTGATAAAACGTCTCCAGCGTCTCTTTTGGCCAGTAGTACAGCACCGGTCCTAATGAATATTTCATGGTTGATCTCACTGCCATTTACGGTGATAGGCACCCAGCGTGGTTTGCGTGCCTTCGGCCATTGCTCCGAGCGTCTCCATCCAGGCGGGCTGCGGGGCATAATTCTGTGGGTCCGCCATGCAGCGGTCGATAGCCTGACGCCAGACTTTCGCGACCTGGCTGACGTAAGCCGGGCTGCGCTGGCGACCCTCAATTTTCACGGACGCGATATTTGCCGCCAGCAGCTCCGGCAGCAGTTCCAGGGTGTTGAGGCTGGTGGGCTCTTCCAGCGCGTGATAACGCTCGCCATCCACCCGATAACGACCTTTGCACAGGGTTGGGTAGCCTGCGTTTTCACCGTCCTGATAACGATCGATCAGCACGTCATTAAGGCGCGACTCCAGCCCCTGGGGCGTTTGCTGCCAGCGCACAAAGCGCGCAGGCGAGCAGGCGCCTACGGTATTCGGCGATTCGCCGGTCAGATAGGAAGAGAGATAGCAGCGTCCTTCGGCCATGATACACAGGCTACCAAAGGCAAAAACCTCCAGCGGCACTGGCGTCACGCGAGCGAGTTGCTTAACCTGATGAATAGAGAGCACGCGCGGCAGAACCACCCGGGCGACGTCAAAGTGACGATGATAAAAACGCACCGCCTCTTCATTGGTTGCCGATGCCTGAACCGAAACATGGCGCTCAATATGCGGATAGCGCTCCGCCGCGTATTCCAGCATGGCAAGGTCGGCCAGAATCAGCGCGTCAGCACCCAGCTGTGCCGCCATATCGACCGCGCGCTGCCAGCGGGCATAGCCGTCAGGATGGGCGAAGGTATTGATGGCGATATGCAGTTTGCGGCGGTGCTGGTGTACGAAGCTGACGGCTTCCTGGAGCTTTTTCTCCGTAAAGTTGAGGCCGGCAAAATGGCGGGCGTTGGTATCATCTTTCAGCCCGATATAGACTGCATCGGCACCATTTTCGATGGCCGCCTTAAGCGCCGGGAGGTTTCCGGCAGGGCAGAGCAGCTCCATAATTTATCCTGATAGTGTCGCTCTCAGCGATCGCAAAATTGTTAATGAGCTGGGATTTTAATTAACCCACCGGCGACAATTTTTGATTTGAGGCAGCTAATGGCGTATTGATGACATCAATAATGGCGTCGTCCGTAAGGCGGTTTGTTGATTTACGCCGCTATGTTGCGCGCCGGATGTGGCAAAATACCGGGATTATAGCTATCAGGGAGTAAAGCTCGTGCTGGATAAACTGCGTTCACGTCTCGTACAATTTGGTCCATCAATGATGAGCGTGCCGGTAAAACTGGCGCCGTTCGCGCTGAAGCGCCAGGTTCTGGAGCAAGTCTTAAGCTGGCAGTTCCGTCAGGCGCTGGAAGAGGGCGAGCTGACGTTCCTCGAAGGCCGCTGGCTGAGTATTGATGTCCATGATATCGGTCTGCGCTGGTTTACCTCCGTTGAGAACGACCGGCTGATCGTACGGGAAGCGGCGGCGGCGGACGTCAGTTTTCGCGCCAGCGCCAGCGATCTGCTGATGATCGCCGCGCGTAAGCAGGATCCTGATACGCTGTTCTTCCAGCGTCGTCTGGTGATTGAAGGCGATACGGAGCTCGGCCTGTACGTCAAAAATTTGATGGATGCCATTGAGCTGGAGCAGATGCCAAAAGCGCTGCGCGTGGTGCTGCTCCAGCTGGCAGATTTTGTAGAGGCCGGGCTGAAAACCCCGCCGGAAGGTAAACACACTTCAGTAGGTGAGCCATGCTGATTCGAGTCGAAATTGGGATTGATGCGCCGGGTATTGATGCGTTGCTACGCCGCGCGTTCGGGAATGATGCAGAAGCCCGGCTGGTCCACGACCTCCGTGAAGACGGCCTGATTACGCTGGGGCTGGTCGCCACCGATGACGAGGGTCAGGTGGTCGGCTATGTCGCGTTCAGTCCGGTGACCGTTAAGGGTGAAGAGCTGCAGTGGGTGGGGCTTGCTCCGCTGGCGGTTGATGAACATTACCGTGGTCAGGGTCTTGCGCGTCAGCTGGTCTACGAAGGGCTGGATTCGCTGAACGAGTTTGGCTATGCCGCGGTGGTGGCGTTGGGCGACCCGGCATTTTATGGTCGCTTAGGCTTTGAGCTGGCGGCGCACTACGATCTGCACTGTCGCTGGCCCGGCACGGAGTCCGCCTTCCAGGTGCACCGCCTGGCGGATGACGCCCTGAACGGCGTAAGCGGCCTGGTGGAGTATCACGACCATTTCAGCCGGTTTTAATCAGGCTTTGACGAAGCGCCTCAAATGAGCCATCTCCTGTAATGAGATGCTCTTTCTGGCGCTTGGTTAACTGTTTTATCCGGTATTCCAGCCGGAGTGCCAGCGAGCGGTCGCCCACCGGGGCAGAAAAGACCAGCTGCAGTTCCCCTTTCCCGCGTAGCGCTTTTGCCCCTTTCCCTGTCTGATGCTGCAAAAAACGCCGCGCCACATCCGTGGTGATCCCGGTGTAGAGCGCGTTATCAGCAGTTCGGACAAGATAGAGAAACCAGCACACGGTGAGCATATTCAGTATGTTAAGGTGAACGCACCATAGCATGAGAGAGAACGAAAATGGAAACACTGGCCGTCATTAATCGCTGGCTGGCAAGGCAGCATGTCGTGACCTGGTGCGTTTACGATGAAGGAGAGATGTGGTGCGCCAACGCGTTCTACTACTACGATCCCGAACGCGTCGCATTCTATGTGCTGAGCGACGATAAAACGCGGCATGCGCAAATGACCGGTCAGCAGGCACCGGTCGCGGGTACGGTGAATGGCCAGCCTAAAACGATCTCCCTGATCCGCGGTCTGCAGTTCAAAGGCGAGATCCGTCGTCTGGAGGGCGAAGAGAGCGAGAGGCGGCGTCAAGCCTATCTGCGTCGTTTTCCGCTGGCGATGGCCCTTACCGCGCCGGTGTGGGAAATCCGCCCCGATGAGCTAAAATTCACCGATAACACGCTGGGGTTTGGCAAAAAACTGCACTGGTTACGCCAGGAGTAACGTATGAGTCAGGTACTGATCACGGGGGCAACCGGGCTGGTTGGCAGCCATCTTCTGCGGCTGCTGATTCAGGCGCGTAACGTAAACCATATTATTGCGCCGACGCGGCATCCGCTGGCTGAAATGCCCGGAGTCTTTAATCCTCATGCCCCGCAGCTGATGGACGCGCTGGCGCAGGTCCAGAACCCGGTAGATATCGCGTTTTGTTGTCTGGGCACCACCCGGCGTCAGGCGGGCAGCCGTGCGGCATTTGAATATGTCGATGATACGCTGGTCACAGAGACCGCGCTGGCGGCGAAAAAACGTGGCGCAAAACATCTGCTGGTGGTCAGCGCGCATGGCGCGAACGCAGACTCCCCTTTCTTTTACAACAGGGTGAAAGGCAGGATGGAAGACGCGCTGATCGCGCAGGGCTGGGAGCGGCTGACGATTGTGCGACCTTCGATGCTGCTCGGGCATCGCGGCGAACGTCGCTTCAGTGAATCCATGTTTGCCCCTCTGTTCCGCCTCCTCCCCGGTAACTGGAAAGCCATCGCCGCAAGAGATGTGGCATACGCTATGCTGAATGAGGCGCTGTCGCCATCGCAGGATGGCGTTGTCATTCTCCCTTCGGCAAAACTGCGTGAAATCGCACGGGGTGAGGCGTAATATCCCCCGACGTCTTTAATCACTCACTCCGTGGAATGCTATGACTGGTCAGTCTTCATCTCAGGCAACATCGTTTAAATGGTAGAAACCCGCGCTCTTCTTTCTCGTGCTCATCGCCGGCCTCTGGTATGTGAAATGGCAGCCGTATTATGGCAAAGCCTTCACCGCCGCCGAAACGCACAGTATTGGTAAATCCATCCTTGCCGGGGCGCAGAACAGCCCGCTGCAGGCCGCGTGGGATTATTCCATTATCTATTTTCTCGCCGTCTGGAAAGCAGCGGTATTAGGCGTATTGCTGGGATCGCTTGTTCAGGTTCTGATCCCGCGTCACTGGCTGCTGAAAACCTTAGGACAGCCGCGCTTCCAGGGCACGCTTCTGGGGACGATTTTCTCGTTGCCGGGCATGATGTGCACCTGCTGCGCAGCGCCAGTTGCGGCCGGGATGCGACGCCAGCAGGTATCGATGGGCGGTGCGCTGGCCTTCTGGATGGGAAACCCGCTGCTCAATCCGGCGACGCTGGTATTTATGGGTTTTGTGCTCGGCTGGCATTTTGCGCTGGTGCGTCTGGTTGCGGGTTTGCTGACGGTGCTGGTGGTGGCGTCGCTGGTGCAATATCTGGTTAAGGAGGCGCCCGTTCAGCCCGCGCAGATCGATCTTCAGGTGGACGACGTGCAGGGACGTTTCCTGGTGCGCTGGGGGAAAGCGCTGTGGCAGCTCTTCTGGAGCACCATTCCGGTGTACATTCTGGCAGTGCTGGCGCTGGGTGCCGCCCGCGTCTGGCTCTTCCCGCATGCGGATGGCGCGATTGATAACACCCTGCTATGGGTGGTCGCGATGGCGGTTGCGGGATGCCTGTTTGTGATTCCAACGGCGGCCGAAATCCCGATTGTCCAAACGATGATGCTGGCCGGGATGGGCACGGCACCGGCGCTGGCGCTGCTCATTACGCTGCCGGCGATCAGTTTGCCGTCGCTGATTATGCTGCGTAAATCCTTCCCGGCGAAAGCACTGTGGCTCACCGCAGGCCTGGTGGCACTGAGCGGCATGATTGTCGGAAGCCTGGCGCTGTTATAAAAAAGCCGGAAGACGCGCTGCGCTTCCGGCCGGCAACGTTTATCCCCTCGCCTGAGGGGATAAGGGTTATTTGATGTAAGTAAACGCCGTGGTGACGTGCTTCACTCCGCTTACCCGGCTGGCGATATCCGCCGCCGCTTTCCCTTCACGATCTGTCACCAGACCCAGCAGGAACACCTCGCTGTTTTCGGTCGTGACTTTCACGTTTGAGGATTTCACCTGATCGGTTCCCAGCAGTTGCGAGCGCACTTTGGTTGTGATCCAGGTATCGGATGAGGCCGTTCCCAGACCAATCGGCTGACCCTGACGTATTTCGTTAAACACTTCCGTCGCGCCTTCAACGCCCATGGCTATCTGTTTTGCCCGCGAGGAGAGTTCGCTATTTGGCGCCTGGCCTGTCAGCAGCACTTTCCCCTGATAGGCCGTCACGTTGACGCGGGCCTCTTTCTTGAGCTGTTCGTCTTTCGACAGCGCGCTGTTGACACGCAGTTCCAGCGTACCGTCATCTACCTGGGTGCCGACGGTGCGCGGGTCGGTCGCGGCTTTGGTGCCGACGGCTGCAGTACCCACAACCGCCGCCGCAATACATCCCTGAAGTAACAGGGCAGACATCAGGACTGCGAGGGTCGATAAAGCCTTCATTTGTACTCCTTAATCATCCTGGTGAGGGAAAAGCGTGTTATCGATCAGATCGCAAAGGCAGTTCACCGTGAGCATGTGCATTTCCTGAATGCGCGCGCTGCGGTGCGAAGGGATGCGGATCTCGACATCCTGCGGCCCCAGAAGACCCGCCAGTTCTCCGCCGTCATAGCCGGTTAAGGCGACGATGGTCATGTCGCGGGTCACCGCTGCTTCCACGGCTTTGACGATATCACGGCTGTTACCCCGCGTAGAGATCGCCAACAGTACGTCTCCGGCATGGCCGAGAGCGCGTACCTGCTTTGCGTAAATTTCTTCATGCAGACGATCGTTTGCGATCGCCGTTAAGACCACATTATCGGTATTCAGTGCAATGGCAGGTAAACTGGGGCGCTCTGTTTCGAAGCGATTGATCATACTGGCAGCAAAATGCTGTGCGTTGGCGGCAGAGGTGCCATTGCCACAACAGAGGATTTTGTTGCCATTCAGCAGAGACTGCACCAGCGTCATCGCTGCACGAGAGATAGCGTCCGGAAGGGCTTCTGCCGCGGCAATCTGAGTCTGAATACTTTCTGTAAAGCAAACTTTAATTCTTTCGAGCACGATATCCCTTTTACATCTTAATTATGCGTCGTCGCCAAAGGCGTTTTTCAGCCATTCGATCTCATTTCCGGTGAAGGCTATCACATCGAACCGGCAATCCACAGTATCAAAACTCCCATTATGGCGCGCAAGCCACAAGTGGGCTGTCTGTAATAATTTGTGTTGTTTGGCCGGGGTCACGCTGGCAGCTGCGCCGCCAAAACGCGACGACTGCCGATACCGGACCTCCACAAACACGGTGACCGGACCCTCCTGCATGATGAGGTCCAGCTCGCCGCCGCGAGCGCGCACGTTGGCGGCGATAAAGCGCAGTCCTTTGCCTTCGAGCCAGCGACGCGCCTTTAGCTCCCACGCGTCGCCGGTCTTCTTACGGCTTAACTGGCGGGGACGATCTGCCCCTGCTGGTATTCGAGCCATGATAACTTCCTGTTGATCACGCAATCCTGGGTGGCCGTCAGATCGCCGGTGTTGCCGCTGAGTTCATAGCCGGGCACCTGACGCATCTGGGTAAAGTGGTTCGCCAGCGCCCAGGCATCAACGCCCATAGCGTACAGACGTGCAAGGGAGTAGTCGTTACGAACGGCGCCAAGCGCCTGCTGCATCAGGGACGGGTTGCTGCCCGCCAGCATTGGAATTTCACTGTACTGCAGCCCCTCCATCTCCAGACGGAAATCCGGTCCGGCGGTGCCCTGCGCACTGCGGGAGCTGGCATACAGCGTTGCGCCATTCTGACTGCCGTTACGCATGACGATCATCGGTTTGATAAAAGCGATCTCTTCCGGGGTGGCGACGATATATGCGGCATCGACTTTACCACCGCCGCCGATCTGCGCGTCGGTTGGCGGAGCCGGAATGGTCAGACCGCCGATGGTCACGCTCTGCTGCTGCGGCAGGCTGGCAGCAACCGGGCTGCCGTTCAGCGCGATACCTGCGCCGCCGTTCACCCCTGCTCTCAGCTCAGAGGTCGAGCCAAATTTCTGCTGCAGCACAATACCGCCCCCGAGTTTCTGCCACTCCTGGGCGAAGGCGTTCGCCACGCGATCGCCAAGGGTGCTGCGCGGGATCAGCAGCAGCGGAGCCTGCTTGCCCTGCTCGTGAATATGGCGAGCGGCATCGCGGGCTTCATCTTCCGGCGAGAGGGCGAAGTAGCAAATGTTGGCCCGGTTCTGCACCTGTTCAGGCTGGTTGAGCGCCAGTACGTTCAGCGGGGTCGGGCTCTTCATCAGCGCTTCGACGTTGTTTTTCAGCAGCGGGCCGACAACGATGCTGGCGCCATCCTGCTGAACCTGCGCCAGAACCTGATCCAGCGGCTGAGCGCTGGTGTCATAAATTTTCAGCTCTGCCCCAGGGTTAGCTGAGGTGGTCGCAACAGGTTGAGGCTGCGCCGCCGTTTGCGGCGGTGTTGTTGAGTCCGCATCGGCCGGCGCGGCTGGCGTTTCATCGGCGCTCTGCGCTGCTGGTGCCGGAGATGTCGGGGCGGTCACCGGGTTCTGCAGGGTGCCCTGAGCCGGTGTTTGCGCGGTGGTCAGGTCGCTGGTTTCCGCGGCTGACGGGCTAACCACATCGTTGACGCTGGCTGCCTGTGCCGTCTGTTGTGGGACGGCGCTGCCGGTGACTGGGGTGGTCCCGTTTTTCGCGGCTTCAAAGCCCTGCTGAATGGTGCGGCCAAATACCGCTGCCTGGCCGTTTAACGGCAGAAGCAGGGCGATTTTGCTGGTTGAGGCTGGCGTAAAGTTCTGTACGTTCACCAGCTGAGTCGGCAGCATTTGCGCACCTGGGTTTTTTGGGTAGCGGGTCTGCCAGTCGCGAATACCGGCTTTCAGCATGTCAGGATCGCTGCGGTTGTTAAACCACATCTGCTGCAGATCCAGCCAGCCCTGCAACACGTTTTCGTCCGCATTGATGACCAGCCCCTGAGCCTGCTCCGGAGTCATGGAGGAGAGCGTCTGCCAGGTGGCGTCGATATTTTTCTGCTTATCGGCACCGCTCAGCAGCGGCTCCTGGGCAATCAGCGCGCGCAGTAATGTCAGGGAAGGGCGCCCCTGTTCCGCCGTGATACCGGCCTGCCAGAAGCGCGCCTGCTGGTTTTTATCAAGCTGACTCACCTCGATATCGCCAAGGCTTTTTTTCGCCGCAGCGTAATCTTTCAGCGCCACCTTCAGCTCGACGGAGAGCAGAGCCTGTTCGCGGCGCTGGGCGTCGTTGAGCGTTTGCGGCAGCTGGTTGAACAGTTCGGCAGCCTGCTGGGTTTTGCCCTCTTTCAACAGTGCGCGAATGGCGAGTAATTGCCAGTTGGTCTTGGTATCATTTGCGCTCTGCGACATTTGCTGCAGATAAAAGGCAGAATCAGCCTGGGCTGTTCCCTGCATATGGGCAGCGGTTTGATCCGGCGCCTGAGTGCCGCAGCCAGCGAAGATCAGGGCTGCCAGCAGAAGGGGTACGCTGCGTGCGACTTTTTTTCGAATAAACGTTAAGGGTACCATACTGTATCCAGTGATTTTTTTACGCAATGCTCAATATTAAATCGGCAATACGGACTAAACAATGAAACAACACGAAACGGCAGATAATTCTCAAGGCCGGCTTTATATTGTACCTACTCCTATCGGGAATTTGTCTGATATCACCCAACGTGCGCTCACTGTATTGCAAGACGTTGATTTAATTGCGGCAGAAGACACGCGTCACACCGGGTTACTGCTGCAACATTTCGCGATTAACGCCCGTTTATTCGCCCTGCACGATCACAATGAGCAACAAAAAGCGGACACGCTGGTGGCGAAGCTGAAAGAGGGGCAGAACATTGCGCTGGTGTCTGACGCGGGCACGCCGCTGATAAACGATCCGGGTTATCATCTGGTACGTACCTGCCGTGAAGCCGGGATCCGCGTGGTGCCGCTACCCGGGCCTTGCGCAGCCATCGCCGCATTAAGCGCCGCTGGCCTGCCGTCCGATCGCTTCTGCTACGAGGGCTTTTTGCCTGCCAAAGCGAAAGGTCGCCGGGACGTGTTAAAAGATCTGGAGGCCGAGCCGCGTACCCTGATTTTCTATGAGTCCACTCACCGCCTGCTGGAAAGCCTTGACGATATGGTCACGGTCTGGGGAGAGACTCGCTATGTGGTGCTGGCGCGCGAGCTGACCAAAACCTGGGAAACCATTCACGGCGCGCCCGTCGGTGAGCTGCTGGCCTGGGTCCGGGAAGATGAAAACCGGCGTAAAGGTGAAATGGTGTTGATTGTCGAAGGACATAAGGCACAAGAAGACGCCCTGCCTGCTGATGCGCTGCGCACGCTGGCGCTGCTGCAGGCTGAATTGCCGCTTAAGAAAGCGGCGGCGCTGGCTGCGGAAATCCACGGCGTGAAAAAGAATGCGCTGTATAAGTATGCGCTGGAGCAGCAGGGAGAGTGAGGCATTGCGCCGGTCGGGTCATCTATTAACCCGACCGGTACGCTCAGCATTTTACGTCGGGCAATAAAAACAGGATGTTAGAGGGTGTAGCCAAAGGAAGGTCGCTGGTACTTTCGTTGACACTTTTCCTTTTCTCAACGCCGTAAAGGCCTGCTGTTTACCTTCTCCGGCCACCAGCAACAAGATTTCCTTTGCTGCCAGAATATCCTGCAGCCCCAGCGTGATGCCTTGTTCTACCGGCGAACCAGCCCTTCTTAGCATATCGTGCAACTGAGTACGTTCATCGAGACAGGTGATATGACAGCCTGGTTCCAGACATTCATCTGGTTCGTTTAGCCCCAGGTGCCCATTTTTGCCAATGCCGAGCACGCAGAGATCCAGCCCGCCGAGCGCCGCAATGTCTTCGACTACGCGGTTACACTCCTGTTGCTCCGCCTTGTCGGAGACGAACGCAACATAACGCTCAGGTGCTATCCCGAGTGGCTTGAGCAGATGTTGTTGCAAAAAAAACTCGCAGGTTGCGGGATTATCAGGTGCCAGACCCACCCATTCATCCAGTTTTACAAAGGTCACTCTGCTGAGATCGACCCTGGCGGCGTTGACTTTGTCGACGAAACGCTGATAGGTCAGCAACGGAGTGGCTCCCGTTGCCACGCAAATCACCGCATCGGGCTTGCGCTGAACCAGAGCCAGTAATTGCTCGCTGGCCGCTTCACTCAGGCTGTCGTAGTCAGGATGTTCCTGAAACGCGATGGCGCTCATTTATAGCACTCCAAAGGCTGAGCCGATGATGGCCAGCATAAAGGTA
>JAFACP010000315.1 GCA_023425455.1 Pseudomonadota bacterium
TGCTGTGGCTACAACGCACCTCGTGGGTTCCACTGGTTTCGATCTGGCAGCTGTAGCCGTTCTTTTCAAGCAGTTCAGTGAGCGGCGTCAGATCGTGAATGCAGGGCTCACCGCCGGTGATCACCACGTGACGGGCGGTCCAGCCCTGGCGACCAATAATGGCCAGCAGATCTTCCGCACTTCCCGCCCCCCATTTATCACTCTCTTTGGTCTTGGCCAGAATGCTAAACAGCGACACTTCCCGATCTGCGAGTTTATCCCACGTATGTTTGGTATCACACCAGGCACAGCCAACCGGGCATCCCTGTAAACGAATAAAGATGGCGGGAACGCCGGTAAAGTAACCCTCGCCTTGCAGGGTCTGGAACATCTCGTTAATCGGGTACTGCATAGTCATCTCAGTTATGGGGTAAACGCTAAGTATCGCAGATCCCCGCCAGCGGATCATGCTCCATCGATGCTTTGCGCCCCTATTGCCGCAATAAAACGTTCGGTGATCTGCTGTGGTCGGGTAATTGCCCCTCCGACAACCACCGTGTGCGCCCCCAGCGCCAGACAGCGTGCCGCCCGTTCAGGCGTATCAACGTTGCCCTCCGCCACCACCGGGATCGTTACCCCAGCCACCACCTCACGCAGAAACGCACAGTCATTTTCCGGTAGCGAATGGCCTGCCGTCTCAGCGGTATAGCCATAGAGCGTCGTCCCGACACAGTCAAATCCCAGCTGTTGCGCCCTGACGGCTTCATCGACAGTGGCGATATCGGCCATCAACAGCAGCGACGGATAGCGAGCGCGGATCTGCGCCACCAGCGCCTCCAGCGCTTGTCCGCCGGGGCGATGTCGTGCAGTGGCATCAAGGGCAATCATCTCCGGGCTTACCGTCATCAGCTCACCAACTTCCTTTAAGGTGGCGGTAATAAACACGTCGCTACCCGCGTAATCACGCTTGATGATGCCAATCACCGGCAGAGAGACCTGCTGTTTGATGGCTGTGATGTCCGCCACGCTATTGGCGCGTATTGCCGCAGCGCCGCCCTGTGCCGCCGCCAGCGACATCCGCGACATAATAAACGGACTATGCAGGGGTTCGTTATCCAGCGCCTGACACGAGACAACCAGGTTTCCTTTCAGCTGATCCAGTACTGTTTTCATTACGATAAGATCTCTTCCACTTCGTTTTTGATAATCGTGACATGGGGTCCATAGATGACCTGAACGCCGTTGCCGCGGACAATCACGCCGCGTGCGCCGGTCGCCTTTAACGCAACTTCATCGACTTTGCTGCCATCTTTAACCGTTACGCGCAGACGCGTTGCGCAGCAGTCGACCTCTTCAAGATTGTCTCTCCCACCTAACCCGCCAATCACCGCTGCGGCACGTTCGTTCTGAGACAAGGCCTCCTCAGCGACAACAGGCTCTTTCTCGCGACCGGGCGTAGCAAAATCAAAGCGGACGATCAGGTAGCGGAAGGTGAAGTAATAGAGGAAGAACCACGGTACGCCGACCAGAGGAACAAGCATCCAGTGCGTTTTGGCTTCCCCCTGGGGTTCTACGCCTGAACCGCCGAAATTTCCGGCGCGAAGTTTTTAGTGATCTTTCGGCGCTTCAATGACGCCATCTGCAATACCTTGTGCCAACCTTTCCATCCATTTTGCAAAGAGAAAATATCCAGGATATTGCAGGCAAATGTAGTCCATCTGGACTTCTGACGCGCAGTCCATTACCCACTTAAAAGCATCCATATAGTCATAACAGCTCTGCAATAGCTGAGCATCGCCATTTTCTGTCAGAGGGAACCGGCAGGCATAATCATGAACTATTTTCGCCAGCTGTCGCTATTCTACGGTTAAGCCGATCATTTTATCTCCTCGTTAGAGACAAGGGAGGCAATTGCTTCCTTTGGGACTCCTCGCCATCAGCCACAACAACGGTCGTTCCATACATCCCGATAAATAATATTACCCTCCGTATACTTCCAGGTAATCGCCTCATAACGTAATTCAAGCGTTTCAAGGTGAGTACTACTCATACCGTTAGGAGAGAGGAATGGTGCAACTGTTGTGAACTTGACGTTTTCCAGAATGATATTGAAATACTCGACCTCGATGCCCGATTCCAGAATACGGTACATCTTGATTGTCGCTTTCTTCATGGTCCGGCCTTCGCAGACAGCGCGATACAGAAGTGGTGTTGTCTGATCAAATTCTTTCACTATCGTTATAGGGCGGTGAACGCGCGTACCCGTAAGTTTTCCCCAACTCGGGTCAACCGGAATAGTGACGCCGTGAGAGAATGATTTTAACTCGATAGAGCCAAGGCGGGGTGGCATCATGCAACTACCAACTATTGGAGAGCCGCTCTCATCTTCAAGCCATAAATGTGCGGGTGTAGACATGGTATTTCCTTATAAATAAATTTACGATGATGCTAACGTTTGACGATTACCATTTAACATATCGATAAAATATAACGATCACGAAAATGCAGAAGATAGGGACAGGCCATATTGGTCCGTCAGGGAAAATTTGAAAAAGGACAACTGCAAATAAAAGTGTCAATAAGGCAGGGCCGTACATAGATATCAATGACCTGAATGTCCGCCTGAAAAATCTTTTAATAATATTCATCATAATTATCGAATCATCCTGGTTATGATGTCTGCAATCTCACCATCCGATACCCATTGTGCTTTAAACGCTTCAACTCGTTCAAACAATGACTCTATCAGAAAGTACATCATTTCCAGCTCTTGTGCATATAGCGCTGAGTAGTACGCTGGATAAGTAATATGAAGACGACGCGCACTATCTGCCGCTTTCTGCACAACGCCATATACGCCAATAACCCCAACAACACCTCCTGCTCTTCGCCCTGCCAGCGCACTGAGTTCAAGGCTTAAATTCATGCCTGCAGCGACAAATGATGCTGTTGCTAAAGCAAATCCTGTGTTTGTGAGTGAGCTTGCGGCAATATGAACATTTACTGCCATTAACAGTTGTTTGATGTGCTCTAGTTGGTCGGATGTTTTGTACCGGAATACCTGTTCAAAGTAAATTCTAAGCATTTCATATACAACATCTCCATCTCTTATAATATGATAAACACCTTTAGTAAATCGGATATCTTCGGACTTTTGTTTCTGGCATACGTCCTGATATTCATCAGTAAAGCAGGATGTATAATACAGTACACGCGTTGCTCCTGCACCGATCGTCTCAATCTGATTTGATACGGCTTTTCCTACACCCGCTAATTCGTGGTCGAGTTTTAACGCAAGAATTTTATTAGCCTGAAAATAATTTATAACGTCATTTCTGTAGTACATAACCGCTCCCTGCTTATTTCATTAGATCCAATTTTCCAGTATTTTCCACGGAAAAGTGTCCGATAGACCGTGGGCGGAAGACGGGAATAATTCAGCCAGTACTCGCCGCTTCCGTACATCTTGCAAAGCTCTTTCTGCTGTTTATCTGATAACTTCGACTGCTTCCCCCTTAGTTTTCCTTTCGCCCGTGCAATGGCCATCCCTTCGCGCGTGCGAAGACGTATCAGACCTCCTTCAAACCCGGCAAACGTCGCCAGCACATTGAAGAACATTTTCCCCATAGGTCTGGCGGATCGTAAATGCTGGTTTCCAGTGCCAACTTCACGCCTCTGGCCTGTAATACATCTGCTATCTCACGTGCATCAGGTACCGAACGCGCCAGGCGGTCAAGCCAGGAACAACCAGCATGTCACCGCTGCGTACAGCGGGCAGAGCCAGAACCAGGTCTCTGTCGGTTTGATCCTGTTAACCCCTTATCGATATAAATTCGATCCGGGGAGACACTGAGTTTCGCCAGGGCTTCCTGCTGAAGAGCAGCGGGCATAGCCAATGTATTGCAGTAATAAAGTATACGTTTAAGGGGCCATGATAGAGAGTGATATCGTACCAGTGATATGAGACACGTCAGCAGTGATTTTCTCTGAAGCACAAATTTAAATTTTCACTGTCCGCTGAACAATTGGGAGGTCACGCAGGTGGTTAACTGCGCAGTCGTCGCCTCGTTCGGCAATAACCCGCTTATCTGGAAGGTGAATGTTGAAGGCACGCTGGCACTGGCCCGGCCATCGATTGTCGTGGGTCACACCCGTCACGGCTGCGCGCCTTCCAGCAGCATCTTTTGGGTCTTCAGTATGGGGCTGATGCTGCAGAAATTTATGTGTTCGATGGAAGACAGGATCGACGTTGTCCCGGTGGACTATTGCGCCGACGCGCTGTTGATGCTGCTGAACTGCTCTGCCCGTGCCGGCGATGTGGTCCATATTTCTGCTGGCGAGGAGAACAGCGTACGCTTTGCAGATATCGATCGGGCGATGGCCCTGGCGCTGGAAAAAGCCCCGGTTGGCGATAAGTATGCCCAGGTGAACTACGACACGCTGGTCAGAATGCGTCGTGAGTTAAAGGTGATCTTTGGCCCGTGCAATGAACGTCTGATGCTGAAGGCAATGCGCTTGTACGGTGAATTTGCCAGGCTGAACGTGCGCTTCAGCAATGACAAACTGCTGAGCATGGGGATGGCAAAACCGCCGCGCTTTACGGATTATATTGCGCGCTGTGTGCAAACCACACAGGGGTTGTCCATTCCGGAGCAAATGGCGGTCGATTTTAAATAGCCAAAAAAAATGCCAGTCTTGCGACTGGCATTTTCATTTTAAGGCTTAAGCGATTATGCCTGGCCTTTGATCTCTTTACGACCGTTGTATGGTGCTTTTTCGCCCAGCGCTTCTTCGATACGAATCAGCTGGTTGTATTTAGCAACACGGTCAGAACGGCTCATAGAACCGGTTTTGATCTGGCCTGCAGCGGTACCCACAGCCAGGTCGGCAATGGTCGCGTCTTCAGTTTCGCCAGAACGGTGAGAGATAACAGCGGTGTAGCCAGCGTCTTTCGCCATTTTGATCGCAGCCAGCGTTTCGGTCAGAGAACCGATCTGGTTGAATTTGATCAGGATGGAGTTAACGATGCCTTTCTCGATGCCTTCTTTCAGGATCTTGGTGTTGGTTACGAACAGGTCATCACCAACCAGCTGGATTTTGTCGCCCAGCACTTTGGTCTGGTATGCGAAACCAGCCCAGTCAGACTCGTCCAGACCGTCTTCGATAGAGACGATTGGGTACTGTTTAGTCAGGTCTTCCAGGAAGTGAGTGAACTCTTCAGAGGTGAACGCTTTGTTGCCTTCGCCGGCCAGAACGTATTTACCGTCTTTGTAGAATTCAGATGCCGCGCAGTCCATCGCCAGGGTGATGTCAGTGCCCAGCTCATAGCCAGCAGCTTTCACCGCTTCAGCGATAACAGCCAGTGCTTCTGCGTTAGAACCCAGGTTTGGCGCGTAGCCACCTTCGTCACCAACAGCGGTGTTCATACCTTTAGCTTTCAGAACTTTAGCCAGGTTGTGGAACACTTCAGAACCCATACGTACCGCTTCTTTCAGGGATTTCGCGCCAACTGGCTGAATCATAAATTCCTGAATATCAACGTTGTTGTCTGCGTGCTCACCACCGTTGATGATGTTCATCATTGGTACAGGCATGGAGTATTTGCCTGGGGTGCCGTTCAGTTCAGCGATGTGTTCGAACAGCGGCATGCCTTTAGCGGCAGCGGCTGCTTTGGCGTTCGCCAGGGAAACAGCCAGGATTGCGTTCGCACCGAAGTTAGATTTGTTTTCAGTACCGTCCAGATCGATCATGATCTTGTCGATGCCAGCCTGGTCTTTGGCATCTTTGCCAATGATTGCCTGAGCAATAGGACCGTTTACAGCGCCAACAGCTTTCAGTACGCCTTTGCCCATGAAACGGGATTTGTCGCCATCGCGCAGTTCCAGCGCTTCGCGGGA
>JAFACP010000322.1 GCA_023425455.1 Pseudomonadota bacterium
TCGGGTGAGCGGTGACGCCGGTAAAGCGGATCTCGGCGGCGGCAGCGTTGAAGTTTTCATAGACGATTTCGCCACGTTCGCAGCAGTCGATAGTCCATGCGAAATCCACGTCGAAGCGGGCGAGATCCAGCGCTTTGGCACCGCGCAGTCCGGTCTCCTCGTCCGGCACAAACGCCACCACGATATCCCCGTGCTGGTCCCCGGCGCGCAGGTTTTCCAGTAAAGTCATGACCACCGTAACGGCGGATTTATTATCTGCGCCTAATACGCTGGTGCCATCGCTGAAAATAATCTCTTCTCCCGGGTAGGCCAGTATTTCCGGGTGCTCATCAAGGCGTAACCAAATATCTTTCTCTTTATTCAGGCAGAGATCGTTGCCGGTAAAGGTTAATATTTGCGGATGAATATCGGGCGATAAACCGACGTCGACGGTGTCAATGTGGGTAATAAAACCCACCCGCGGTGCGCCAGGGACATTGCCTTTTTTCACTGCCGTTACCGTGGCGAATTCATCGATGACGATATCGTCTAACCCCATTAACTTCAGCTCGTTAGCCAGCTCACGCGCCATGTCATGCTGCCCCGGCGTTGAAGGCAGCGCGTTATTTTTAGGATCGCTCTGGCTGGTGATGGCGAGGTAGCGGAAAAAACGCTGGGTTAATTGTCTGGAGAGGGGGGAAGCCATAGTGATTCCTTCTATTTTCGTTTTATCAGGTGTTTGCAATATCACTTTAATGTTATTTATGGGTTGGCAAAAGAATTAATTAGCCGACAAATTAAAAAGACAGGAATATAAGATGAAACGCAAACTTACAACGTTAACTCTGGCGATTGCTGCGCTGACGGTCAGTTCCACCGTTTCAGCCAAAACGCTGGTGTATTGCTCCGAAGGATCGCCAGAAAACTTTAATCCTCAGCTCTATACCTCCGGCACCAGCGTGGATGCCAGCGCCGTGCCGGTCTATAACCGGCTGGTGGACTTTAAACCGGGCACGACCGAGCTGGTGCCGGGCCTGGCCGAAAGCTGGGATGTCAGCGACGACGGAAAGGTCTATACCTTCCATCTGCGCAAAGGGGTGAAGTTCCACAGCAACAAATTCTTTACCCCTACGCGTGACTTCAACGCCGACGACGTTATTTTCTCGTTTATGCGCCAGAAAGACGTTAACCACCCGTATCACAACGTCTCTAACGGCAGCTATTCCAATTTCGAAAGCCTGGAGTTCGGCAGCCTGATCACCGCCATCGACAAGCTCGACGACCACACCGTCCGCTTCACGCTGGCCCATCCGGAGGCGCCGTTCGTCGCCGATCTGGCATGGTATTTCGCCTCGATCCTCTCTGCGGAGTATGCCGACGCGATGCTCAAAGCCGGGACGCCGGAGAAGGTCGACATGGCACCGATCGGCACCGGTCCTTTCAGACTGGCGCAGTACCAGAAAGATTCGCGCATTTTGTTCACCGCGTTTCCTGACTACTGGCAGGGCAAATCGCAGCTTGATCGTCTGGTCTTCAGCATCACGCCTGATGCCTCCGTGCGTTTCGCGAAAATCGAAAAAAATGAGTGTCAGGTGATGCCGTTCCCGAACCCGGCGGATCTGCCGCGGATGAAGGCCAGTAAAGATATCAACCTGATGAGCAAGGCCGGGCTGAATACCGGCTTCCTGGCGTTTAACACCCAAAAGCCGCCGCTGGACAACCTGAAAGTCCGTCAGGCGCTGGCGATTGCCATCAACAAGCCGGCGATTATCGACGCCGTGTTCCACGGCACCGGCACGGCGGCCAAAAACCTGCTGCCGCCGGGTGTCTGGGGTGCAGACAGTGAGCTGGAGGATTATCCGTATTCACCTGAAAAGGCGAAAGCGCTGCTGAAAGAGGCCGGTTTTGCCGACGGGCTAAGCATCGATTTGTGGGCGATGCCGGTCCAGCGTCCATATAACCCGAATGCGAAACGGATGGCTGAGATGATCCAGGCCGACTGGGCGAAAATTGGCGTGAAGGCCAATATTGTGACCTACGAGTGGGGGGAATACCTGAAGCGCGTGAAGGACGGAGAGCATCAGGCCGCGCTGATGGGGTGGACCACCGCCACCGGCGATCCGGACAACTTCTTTGGCCCGCTCTTTACCTGCACCTCGGCCAACGGCGGCTCCAACTCGGCGAAATGGTGTTACAAGCCGTTTGATAAAATCATCGCAGAGGCAAAATCGATAACCGATCATGATAAACGCGTGGCGCTGTACAAAGAGGCGCAGCAGATGATGCACGATCAGGTTCCGGCGGTGATGATTGCCCACTCGACCATTTTTGAGCCGGTGCGAAAAGAAGTCACCGGCTATGAGATCGATCCTTTCGGCAAACACCTGTTCTGGCAGGTCGACATTAAACAGTAAACCGAATGGCCCGGGGACTGCCGGGCCGTTGTTGCCCGCTAGGCCTCTCTTGCGGGGCGAACGCGTTGCAGCCAGCTCTCCGGGCGGGTAAACATCACCAGGTTGCCGCCGAGGATCAGCAGCAGTCCGATGAAGCCGTTAAGATGCCAGACGTAGCCTTCGTACACCGTCGAGATGGAGAGCGCCACCAGCGGAAAGAGCAGGGTGCTGTAGGCAGCTTTCCCGGGACCAATCCGCCCCACCAGCGTGAAATAGGCGCCAAAGGCAATCACCGATCCAAACAGCGCCAGATACACCAGCGCCCCCATGTAGCTTAGCGTCCACTGCGGCGCAAAACTGTCGCCGCGCGCCAGCGCAATGGCGCCCATGACC
>JAFACP010000366.1 GCA_023425455.1 Pseudomonadota bacterium
CCTTTAAACAGCCCCCCCGCGCCGTTGGTCTCCTGCCCCAGATAGCCGTGACTGAGCGGAATACGCTCATCCAGTTCACGGGCCTTAAGCTGGCCCACGCGCAGCTGCGTGGTAACAAAGTCAGCATCCTTCAGCGCCAGTCGGCGATCCAGCGTTTTATATACGCTCAGCGGTACACCCGCTTTTTCGACCATGCGTTTGCAGAGCTCAAAAATAATATCGAGCTTCTCCTGCCCTTCTTCAACGTCCACCAGCCATAATTCGCTGACCGGTAATTCATCATAACGTTTCAGGAAACCTTCGAGTAATTCTGGGGTATAGCTGCTGCCGCCGCCAATAGTTACCACTTTTAATTTCTGTTGCATAACATATCCCTTAGCGTATCAGGTTAATCGCCTGCAAGGTATAGCGTTCCATTCCCGCTATTTTTGGGCAAGCGCATAAATCAATATTGCTGGCGGTTAATACCGCCGAAAGTTAATTCATTACCGTCAAACTTTTCCGGTAGCTGTTCGGTGTGAACGAGGTGAATTTTTTAAACGTTTTAATAAACAGGCTGGGGCTACTGTAACCCGACTCATAGGCAATATCGGTGACAGAGTAGTTGGTTATTTCCAGCTGTTTTTTGGCAAAGTTAATGCGGATCTCATTAATAATTTGCACCGGGGTTTTTCGATAGTAACGCTGCGTCGCACGGGTTAAATATTCCTGCGATTTACCCGACAGCATCACCATATTTTCCAGCGCATTATCGCTAAACTGCCCTTTGTCATGCATAAGCTCAACGGTGCTGCGCAGCCACGACGGGATATCGTCCGTCACCTGCTGCTCTTCACGATGGTGGCGCAGACGATTCATCACATAGAATGTCACCGTTTCAATAAATTCATCGAACTCACTGTCGCGGAAATTCAGCGACGCGATAACCGTTTCAATCCAGGTCATGAACTCGTTTTTGACGCGGTACACCTGTGAGGCCACAAAACAGAATGGCACCAGCTGCTGATAGTGCTTCTCAAAAAAACGCCTGCTTACGCCAACGTTGAGAATGCGGGTTGCGCCAAATTCGTAGAAGCTCTGGTGGTACGATCCCATCGGCAGAAAAACAAAATCGCCCCGCTCCAGTAACACGCGTTTGCCGTTGATCTCCTGGTAGTAGCGCCCGGTAAGCACAATCGTGAACTCGTAGTAATCATGCTGGTGCAGACCACTGACGCTTTCCGTCTTGTTATAGATAACCACGTGAAAATTCTTGCCATTAAACAGTTGCTGCTCAAGTGCGGTTTTAATTTCCATCGCGTTTATCCTCTTCTTACCGGTGTCACTTACTGCATTTTTTCATGTAACTCAATGAGCTCTGCCACCAGCTCCCGCGCCAGCATGGAAGTCATTAAATGATCCTGCGCATGGACCAGTACCAGGCTGACCTTCATTTTCCCTTCGCCCTGGTCGCTTTCGATAAGCCTGGTCTGCACCAGATGCGCTTCATTCAGCGCGGTGCGGGACTGTTCCATCATGCTTTTGGCTGCGGCGAAGTCCCCCTGCTTGGCTTGCTTAAGCGCGGCGTAGGCGAGGCTGCGTGCCTGACCGGAATTGATGATAAGGCCCATCACCACCTCTTCCAGATCGTTTTCTGCGCACTCGTCGGCAACAATGTTGTCCAAATCTAACATCTTTTCGCTCCTTTTAAGCTGGCGCGAGTCACCCCGCGCCAGACAATTTTAGAATTTCAGTGCGAGGGCGATATCCTCTTCGCTCTCTTCTTCATCGATGACTGTCTGCGCTTTGTTCGCTATCGCCACAAATGGCATGTAGAGCACCGTCGCGATCCCGAGGTTGAATATCGCCAGCAGGAAGGCCGCCACGCTACCGTTGGTATTAAAGAATGCGCCCAGGCCTGCAGGCATCGTCCATGGTGCAATGTTGGTGATCGGCGGGATAATTCCCAGGTAGTAGGCCGTCAGGGTAATGGCTGCCAGCAGCGGCTGCACCAGGATGAACGGAATGAACATAACCGGGTTCATAATAATCGGCAGACCAAACAGAATCGGCTCGTTAATCTGGAAAATCCCCGATGGCAGAGCCAGTTTCGCCACCTGACGATGGTCAGCGCGGCGAGAAACGATAAAGACCGCGATGATCAGACCCAGCGTCGCCCCGGTACCGCCGAGGAAGATATAGGAGTCAAGCATCGGCTTCGCCCACACATGGAAGGTCTTACCGGCAGCCAGCGCCGCATCAACGGAGCCGTACTGCTGATAAAGCGCAACGTTTTCCAGTGCCCACGGGGTCATAATACCGCTGTCCAGCGCCGCCAGTGCCAGTGAACCGTGCACGCCGAAGAACCACAACAGGGAGGTGAAAATCACGTACGCCCACCCGACCACGCTACCCATTGACGCCAGCGGCGTGGAGATAGAGTCCATGATGATCTGGTGGAAGTTGGTGCCCCAGTGAGCAAGCGCCCAGGCGATAATCCCCATAATGGAGAGAATAATGAAGCCTGGAATCAACGCGGAAAATGAACGGGATACCGACGCGGGCACGCTGTCCGGCAGGCGGATCACCCAGTTACGACGAATGATAAAGGTGAACATTTCGGCAACCACCAGCCCGATAACAATACCGGAGATAATGTTTGCCCCCCCCCACCAGTTCGCCCCGCCCGCATACGCTTCGCCCCCGCGATAAGGCGGTTCGGGCATAAATGCGGCAACGG
>JAFACP010000294.1 GCA_023425455.1 Pseudomonadota bacterium
CTGGTGCGCCGTTATTATCAATAACATCATCCGCCACGGCAAGGCGCGCATCGCGCGTGGCCTGAGCGGCAAGGATCTGTTCAGCATGCTCGCGAGAGACGCCATCGCGCGCAATGGTTCGCTGGATCTGCGTTTCCGGTGACACATCAATAACCAACACCCGGTCGGCTTTTTCCTGCAGGTGATTTTCCACCAGCAACGGAACAACCCAGAGCACATACGGTGAGCGCGCGGCGGCGATCTGACGCCGGGTTTCCTGCTGGATGATGGGGTGGAGCAGGGCATTCAGCCAGTGCTTTTCAGATGCGTCAGCAAAAATACGTTCACGTAACAGGCGGCGGTTGAGAGAGCCATCGCTGTTGATCATGGCCCGACCAAAGTGCGTTTCGATAGCCTGTAATGCAGGTGTATTCGGTTCTACCACCTGACGGGCAATAATATCAGCATCAATAATGTCGATGCCGAGATCTGAAAACGCGTTTGCAACGGTACTTTTACCACTACCGATGCCGCCAGTGACTGCGACGGTATACCCCATTAAATCAAATCCTGGGAATTATTCATTTTTAAAATCAGTTGGTTAAAATTAAAACATGCGGCAAAGAACCTTTGCCTCGCTTGACCTGATTTTTACCAGGTAAATTTAGGGGATTGTAGCGTAAAAAAAGAGAATTTCGCAGTCTTGCGGAGCAGGTATTAGTGCGTATGATAGCGTCACTGGAGTTGTGCTTTTAACCTATTTGCCTCTAACCCCAGGGATCCGCACATGCGTATTGAAGAAGATCTGAAGTTAGGTTTCAAAGACGTTCTCATCCGCCCTAAACGCTCTACGCTGAAAAGTCGTTCAGACGTTGAACTCGAGCGCCAGTTCACCTTTAAGCATTCTGGTCAGACATGGTCTGGCGTGCCGATTATTGCCGCCAATATGGATACGGTCGGCACTTTCGAAATGGCAACTGCGCTGGCTAAATTTGACGTACTGACTGCGGTGCATAAGCACTATAGCCCTGAAGACTGGAGCGCATTTGTCGCCTCGTCGTCTGCAGACGTGGTGAAACACGCGATGGTTTCAACCGGTACATCCGATGCGGACTTCGAGAAAACCAAACAAATTCTGAATGATAACCCGGCGCTGAATTTTGTCTGCATCGACGTGGCAAACGGGTATTCCGAGCACTTTGTACAGTTTGTCAGCAAGGCGCGTGATGCCTGGCCAACGAAAACCATTATCGCGGGCAACGTGGTGACCGGCGAGATGTGTGAAGAGCTGATCCTCTCCGGCGCTGATATCGTCAAAGTGGGCATTGGCCCGGGCTCAGTGTGTACCACTCGCGTGAAGACCGGTGTGGGTTACCCGCAGCTTTCAGCCGTGATCGAGTGTGCTGATGCCGCCCACGGTCTTGGCGGTCAGATCATCAGCGATGGCGGCTGCACCATGCCAGGCGATGTTGCGAAGGCCTTTGGCGGCGGCGCCGACTTCGTCATGCTCGGCGGCATGCTGGCCGGCCACGAAGAGAGTGGCGGCACAGTTGTTGACGAAGACGGTGAGAAATTTATGCTCTTTTACGGCATGAGCTCTGAATCTGCGATGAACCGTCACGTTGGCGGTGTGGCCAAATACCGCGCGGCTGAAGGCAAAACGGTGAAGTTGCCACTGCGTGGACCGGTGGCCAACACGGCTCTCGATATCCTTGGCGGTCTGCGCTCAGCGTGTACCTACGTAGGAGCCTCCCGTCTGAAAGAGCTGACCAAGCGCACCACGTTTATCCGTGTTCAGGAGCAGGAAAACCGCGTCTTTAACAGCCTGTAATATCCTCCCGCTGGCGCATCCCTGTGCGCCAGCCTTTAACCACCGCTGATGGCATCACCCAGATGGAATATCGGCAGGTACATCGCGACAACCAACACTCCGATAATCACCCCCGTGACAACCAGCAGCACAGGTTCCAGCAGCGCAGCGAGATTATCTGCCAGCTGGAGTGTCTGTTCCGTGTGATGGCGCGCAAGGTTTGCCAGCATAACGTCGAGCGCGCCGGAGATTTCCCCTGTGCGCACCAGCTGGATGCAGAGTGGCGTGAAAACGGCGGCTTTCTGAAACGACGACCAGACGGGCATACCCTGCTCGATATCTCTCCTTACCTCCTGTAGTTTCTCCTGCCAGTAAGGGCTTTCAGCCGTCTCCTCTGCGCTTTCCAGCCCCTGCAGAAAGGTGATGCCAGCTTGCTGAGTGAGCGAGAGTACGGTAAAGATCTGCCCCAGCTTTTGTCCTCGTATTAGCGCACCGATCACAGGTAAACAGAGGCGGACACGATGGTGAAACCGCTGCCAGGGGGGATGTCGCCTGATACTGTAAACCACGATCCCCGGTATAAACAGCGCGGTGAGAAGCGCTAACGCGTGCTGCTGAATAAACGCGGCCAGCCCCATGACGCTCCGGGTCAGCACGGGAAGTGGAGTATTAAATGTTTTATAGATAGCGGCAAACTCCGGCAGCACCATCGTCACCATCGCCAGGACGACGAAGGTGGCAAGGGTCAAAATAACGAGGGGATAACGCAGTGCTTTTTTCACCTTCGCGTCAAGTTGCTGCCGTGATTT